>DASXIL010000579.1:0-10133 GCA_036497985.1 Candidatus Angelobacter sp.
GGAGTATCTGATTTTCCGTCCCGCCTGGCATGTGCCGCTCAGCATTCAACAGAATGAGATTGTCCCCGATCTGGAAAAACACCCTACCTATCTGGCCAAGGAGCATTTCCAGGTCTTTGACAGCCAGGGAAGAGTGGTCAAGGTAGCGGCCGTCAATCAGTCGCTGTTGCAGTCCTTGCGCACGGGAAAGCTGGAACTGCGCCAGGAGCCCGGTTCGGCGAATGGGCTTGGGCTGGTGAAATTCGTTTTCCCCCGCCAGGGCAGCGTGTACCTGCATGGCACCCTGGAGCGCGATCTGTTTTCGCGCTTACGCCGCGACTTCAGCCACGGATGCATTCGGGTAGAAGATCCGGCGGCCCTTTCTGCCTGGGTGTTGCACGGCGATCCGCATTGGAACCCAGATACTGTCGACGCGGCCATGAATGGCAACCTGACCATGAAAGTGGACCTGCCTCAGGCCGTCCCCGTCGTCATCTTCTATGGCACGGCCGTGGTCGAGGAAAATGGCGCAGTGCATTTTTCCGACGATCTCTACGGCTACAATGCCGCGCTGGAGCAGGCTTTGGCCAAAGGCCGCCCTTATCCTGAATGAACTTGGCTTTAGCCTCTGTCGACGAGGGCCTATGGCTTCTTCGCTCACACCTTCTGAGAGAAACTTCCGCCGGAAGAATTCCACAGTCATGTCCCCCGCTTCCGGCCCGATGGAATGTTCTGCCTCCGGGAACAACTTGATCTCAAATTGCTTGTGCAGCTCCGTCAGCCGTTCGCGCAGCATCTTCGCTTGGTTCACACTCATGGTGTGGAGCGGAGGTGAGCCTCAGTGCCGCCTAGGCTTTCTTAAGCGTCACCTGGCAATTGCTGCCATTGCACGGCCCGCCTGTAATGGCAAAGCTGCCGCCGAACCCCTGGCTATCGGCTCCACCAGTGAAACTAATTGTGTTCCCCGCAAGATTGGTGGACATGGTAAAGGCTGCTTGGAGCCCAGGTTCAGCCCCGCTGGTCAATGTGGCTGTTGTGAATCCTCCGCATCCGGCGGTGTTGGTGAACGTCGCTGTGCCGGTCAGTGGGAAGCTGGTATCCGCGTTGGGCAGCCCGGGCGGCCCAAAAGTCACCGTGACCCCAATCAGGCCGCCGGTCGCAAGAAATGAACCGGTGAATGGCCCCGTCAGCAAGGTCGAAACAAAGAGCGATCCGTTATCTCCGCCAAGGCAGCCACCTGTAATCGTGTAACTGGGCCTGCCGGTAAATAAATTATTGCCGTCTGTGCTGATGGTTCCGGTCACGCTGATCGTCTGGCCATTGATGGCAACGCTGGTCAGCGCAAGCCGCCCCTGCGGGCTCAGGGTCCCAGTGAACGATCCCGCGCTCCCAGCAGGGAAACATGTATTCGTGGAACCAACCGAAGTAACTCCAAAGTTTCCTGTGACGTGGCCGCTCGTGTCGGTCTGTATTGGCCCGCCAAATGTAAAGATATTGGTTCCCGCGTTCTTCGAAAGAGCGATAAAGCTGTAGCTGCCGTTCAGGGTGGGCGAATTCCCACCGGAATTGGTCATGGTGACGCTACCGCCACCGCAACCAAGAAGCATCGAAACTAATAGACAGAGGAGAACCCGCACGACCAATTTCATACAGCCTCCTTACAGCAGCTTCTCAGGAAAGTATAGCTAGCATCGTAATACGCTGTAAATAAGCACTGTTGGAGAGGGGAACCTTGAGGTATCTGCTCTAATGGCAATGGCTAGCGAAACCTGCTTCTCATCTTCGACTTGCAGCAGAGGGATTCGCTCCTCCTTGGTGCTTACCGGTATGAAGGTCTACTTCGAACGGAACCTCCTTATCGGCCAACGCGTCCCAGCCATGGCCCAGCAGCTTGTCTCCCTTAACTTCTATGATGGTCAGGCCTTCCCAGGTAAGGCGCTCGGTGGTCCACTCAATCCCTGAACTGCCGACCGCCGTAATTGAAGTGAATCCAACAAAGAGCATCAGATCATGGTGCGAGAGCACGCGCAGATCCACCACCGGACTCTGCTCCACTCGAAACCATTGCGCCGGATTAGGGGCCTTCACCACGTAGGCATAGCCGCCCACCACCACGCAGAATCGTCCGGGATCAGGCGTTGAGCAAACTTGATTCACTACCTGGTCCGAATCGAAGCCAAGGGCAAAGAATCCCGCCCATGCCGGTCCACTCTGCGGCGCAACGCGCACGTAAGCGCCGCTGCGGTCGCCTTCCTCAAGCTCCACGGGATAGTGATACAGCTTCTCAATAGGATGGATGGGCGGGGCAGCTTCCAGGATTCTGACCTCATAGTTGCGCGGGAAGGTGAAATCAAAGCGGAAGTGCTGTTTCATTTCGTTCTTCACATCCAAGAGAAGCTGCCGGTGCCGGGAATTGTCTTGTAAATTTCGAAAAAAGCCAGGAGCGCAAACGGCCATCGCCCGCGTCTCCATCAAAATTCTTCATCGCAGCCGAGGGCGGCTGCGCTCCACACTTATTTTTAAGATCTTAATTTTGAAGCTCAATTCTCTTGTGCTGCCAGAAATTCCGCAATCCGTTCACGCACGCTCTTCACGTGTACCGGCAACTCCAGACTGCTTCCCTCTTCTATGAGCGGAATCAGCTTGTTGAAGTCCGGCCCGGAATGCGATCCGATCAGCATGATCCTCACTGGATGGAACAGGTCTTTGCCCTTCGCGCCGGTCTCAGCTTTGATCTCATCCATGATGGCCTTGAACCGCTCCGGCGTCAGCGGTGACACATTGGCCGCGCGCTTCGCGAATGCCTGCATCACGGCTTTTGCTTTGTCACTGGCAAACACTTCTGCATTCTCCGGCAGCGCCAGCGCGATCTTAGCGTCATGGTTGAAGATGATCTTTGCCTTCTCCGGAAGCTGGTCTAGTTGGTCAACGTATGGTGCAAGCAGATCAATCAAGCCATTCGTCCAGCCGCTGACATTCCCGTTTACGCTGGCAGGCAGCAGCCCTGCGCGCTGCAAAGCCTCTGTGCCCATCTGATGAATTCGCTCCGGCGGGCTTTGCTTGATGTAATGCCGGTTGATCCAGTAGAGCTTGGTGAAATCGAAAACCGCGGGCGCGGCATTCACGCGCTCCAGGTCGAATTCTTTGATCAATCCATCCTTGGAAAAGATTTCCCGATCGCCGCCGCTCGGCGCCCAGCCCAGCAGCGCCAGATAATTCATCAGCGCCTCGGGCAGGACTCCCATATCACGGAAGGCGGCCACCGATGTTGCTCCGTGCCGCTTCGACAACCTCTCGCGGTCCGGCCCCAGGATCGTGGAGAGATGCGCAAATTCAGGTACAGGCAGTCCCAGCGCTTCATACACCGCCACCTGTTTTGGCGTGTTGGAAATGTGATCATCGCCGCGGATGACGTGCGTGATCTTCATATCGGCATCGTCAATTACTACCACGTAGTTGTAAGTCGGCATGCCGCTGGAGCGGACGATGATAGGATCGCTCACTACTTCATTTGAGAATTCCACGTTGCCGCGCACTATGTCATGGAAGCGGATGGGGCGCTCAGGAATCTGCAGGCGTATCGCCGCAGGCTCGCCCGCCGTGCGCCGCCGCTCCTCCTCGGCAGGATCGATGTTCCTGCACTTGCCGGAGTAGTTCGGCTGGCGCTGCTCCGCCATCGCCTGTTGCCGGTCGCGTTCCAGTTCTTCCGTCGTACAGAAGCAGTAATACGCTTTCCGCTCTTTGATGAGCCTCTCAGCATAGCTGCGATACACATCCATCTTGTCTGACTGGCGGTATGGCGGATAAGGTCCGCCCACATCCGGCCCTTCGTCCCAGTCCAGACCCAGCCACTTCAGATCTTCCACCAACTGGGTTTCATACCGCGCTTCACTGCGCTCCAGATCGGTATCTTCAATGCGCAGTATGAACGTGCCGCCCTTCTGGCGGGCAAAAAGCCAATTGAATAGCGCCGTGCGGACATTCCCGATATGCAGCTGCCCCGTAGGCGATGGAGCAAAGCGGACACGAACTTTATCGTTCTGTGGCATCTATATCCATGGTAACAAAAGCGAATTGCCTGCCGCCGTGGGCCAACGTCACAAGCCTGGATTTCATCTGAATCTTTTGACAGCAGCTCCGGATACCCCTAACCCATGCTTTCCAGCGCCATCGGTCCACTCATTCTTTTTCTTGCAATTTTGCTAACGAGCGCACATTTGCTGGGCTATTTGTTTGCCCGTTTGCGCCAGCCGCGCGTGATCGGGGAAATCCTTGCCGGCTGCATTCTTGGCCCATTTGTTCTGGGACGATGGGCGGCATACACGCACTTTCTCCAGTTGGATGTCGCGGCTCCGCAAAAGAAGGCCGCGCTCGACCTGCTCTACTATCTCGGCCTGCTCATGCTGATGTTCCTCTCCGGCGCGGAGACCAAAGCGCTTTTCCAGAAACATGAACGCAAGCAGATTGGCTGGCTGGCTGCTGTAGGTACGGCGCTGCCTTTCTTCTTCATGCTGGCGCTGGGATCGGTGCTGCCGCTGGGCTGGTTTATGGGCGTAAAATCCAGCCGCACTTCGCTCCTGCTGGTGATGAGCATTGCGGTCGCGGTGACTTCTATCCCCGTCATCTCCCGCATCTTTTTCGATCTTAAAATCCTGCACACGCGTTTTGCCCGGCTGGTGCTCGGCGTTGCCGTGCTGGAAGATATTGTTCTCTGGGCAGTGCTGGCTATTGCCACCGCTATTGCCGATTCCGCTGGGCTTCCGGCCCGCAAGATTGCGGTTCACATCGCTATTACGCTGGTTTACTTCGTCCTTGGTTTGGTTCTCTTTCCCCGCGCCACCAAGCGCATTTCGAAGTCCAAGTTCAATCTGCTGGCCATCAACTCGCCAATTACGTTCACTCTTCTGATCGCATTTGCTTACGTCGCTGTGGCAGGCCTGCTGGACGTAAACCTGGTCTTCGCCGCCTTCCTGGCGGGCTTTGCCGTCTCGCGCAAGCGCCTGGGCGATGCCTTGGCCACGATCTCTGGTTTTTCCTTCGCACTGTTCATCCCTGTGTATTTCGCGCTGGTGGGTTACAGCCTGATCTTTGGGAAAGCCTTCTCGATTTCCATGCTGCTGGCATTTCTGGCTGGCGCCTGCGTATTAAAGCTGCTGGCAGTCGCCTTGGGAGCGCGTCTAGCCGGCTTCCGCGGATTGGATGTCACCAATCTTGCAGTGGCGACAAACGCCCGTGGCGGTCCTGGTATTGTGCTGGCAAGCGTGGCCTTTGAGGCAGGCATCATCAGCGCGGCTTTTTATACCACGCTGGTTCTTGTTGCTGTGCTCACATCACAAGCCGCCGGCGCGTGGCTGGAGTTTGTATTGCGCAAAGGCTGGCCACTGCTTTCTGGCGATACTCCGGCCCCAGCGACGATCACCGCAGTGGAAAAAGAGCCGGGACAGTTGGTGGCGTGATCAGCAGCAGTCAGCCATCAGCATTCAGCACTCAGCCAAAGCAACTCGCAATTGGCAAACGTCCAGCCGCGAATCACCACGAAACAATTATGTTCTTGTTTTGATTCGTGTTCATTCGCGAAATTCGCGCCCACTTCTTCTATATCTGCGGCCATCAGCGGAAATCTGCGGCAACGTTCTTCGACTGATTGCTGAACGCTGATTGCTGAGGGCTGCTCCGCAGATGCGTCCTGCTGATCCGGTCATGCCAGCCCACGCGGTCTTCATCCACCAGCGCCCAGAGATAACCTAGCCCCATGGAAAATCCCGAAAGCGCGCTGGCTGCGGCGCGGCATTGGCGCTCAAACATGGTAGTAGCTTTCCCTTCAAAGGTACAAAGCTCAAGTCCGGCGAAGTGCATTCCGGGAGTAGCGCGCCGGTAGACGAGAAAAATATATTGAAATACCAGCCAGAAAATGCCTCCCGCAGCCAACATGCACACCACCGTCATATTTGAGTGCGGGATTCCCTCCGCCGCTTCCATAAACGTGAGGGCAAAGGCTGCTGTGGCAATAAAAACAATTCCGACATCCACCAACCCTGCAACCAACCGCTGTGGCATAGGCGCAGGCCGGGGAATCACTTCAGAGTCGTAATCGACGCGCGCTTCTTCGGGCTCCAGCTGGATATCGTCAAAGCTGGGTAGCAATTCCATCTGTTGGCCTTGTAGAGACGGTCTTGCCGGAGGCTCAACCTCAATGGGCTCGATCTGTTCTAACTCCTTCTCTATCGGCGGCTCGTCATAGGCCTCCATGATGATTCTGGGCGCTTCTGGCGCGGGCGCGGCCTGCTCAAGCTCATCGAGCATCACTTCTTCCACCGTGGGAACGTAAGCGGGCTGTGTGCGCGGAAAGCGAATGACTTTTGGCGGCTCCGGTCTGCCCATCACCGGTTTGACCATGTTCTGAGGAATCACAATTTCATGAAAGCGTTCCGGCGGAGGCGGCATACGGCCATCTTCATGGTTAACGCCAAAAAAATGCGGAGCATCGGCGGGGAAATCCAGCTCCATGGCATTGGGATCAACTGGGCGGCGCCGACGCGCGCGATGCTGCTGCACCCGCGAGACAATTTCTCTTCTCCAAGCCGGATCGGCCGCTGGCCGAGCATCACCCGCGACGGCACGAATAGCGGGCGTGGGCGGCGCGAGAGGCTCATCATCAGGAAAATCGGCTGCGAAGATGTCATGGTCCGCCTGGTGGTCCACAAGCGCCGAGGTGTTTCTGCGAGTGTGAACGCAGGGAGACGCCTTACCGCAGAGAGGGCAAGTCATGGGCCGGTTCGGAGATTTTCGCCAGGAGCGGGAGGCATCCGGCTGGGGCCAGGCTTTGCTTTTACAAAACTTGCCGTGGTAACTTGCCCAGACTGGCTTTCTACGGCATGCGTTCCCAACATAAGTTTGTTATCACAGCAGGACTGCTTTGTCACTTGTTTGTCACCGGACAGCTAGTGACAAGCCAGGCGCTCACAAGCTTGCGCGGGCAAACCGCTGCTACTCCCGTGGAGCAAGGCACGCTAACGCCCACACCCACGCCTGTGGAACCAAACCAAAACCCTGCGGCCGCCAAAGAGCCGATCGGAAATTGCCATTCGGTGATCACTTCTCCTCCGGCAGTGCCGCAGTCTACGTCGTCAACTACAACTACCGCGCCGCAAAGCCAGGGAACCGCTGCAGCCACGGCCCAAGGCAACAAGAAAGTACGTGTGCCGATCAGCGAAGAGCAGCCGGTAATCATCGACGCACGCGAGTGCGAGCAGGCAGGCAAGGTTTATACGTTGCGCGGCGACGTACAGATCCAGTTTGCAGACTACATTTTCCACGGCGATCTGGTGACGTATGACTCCGCGTCCGGTGACGTCACGGCGAAGGGCCATGTTTCTTTAGATGGCGGGCGGCGCGACATACACATCAGCGGGAGTGAAGGCGCTTACAACTTGCATTCGCAAACCGGTAAGTTTTACGACGTGCGCGGCTCAACAGGTGCGCGATTCAAAGGACGAAGCGTCACGCTCACGTCAAGCAGTCCGCTTTCGTTTTCAGGCAAGATGGTGGAGCAGACCGGGCCCGATGAGTACGTGCTTCATCATGGGTCGGTGACCTCATGCGAACTGCCTCGCCCCAAATGGACATTCACGGCGGCAAAAATCATCATGCGAGTGGGCAGTTCTGCGCATGTTTATAACGCCACTTTCCGCCTTAAAGGCGTTCCAGTTTTTTATTTGCCGTATGCGTCCCCGCCAGTGGAGCGTCTAGGGCGGGAAAGCGGCTTCCTGATCCCGAATTTCGGGACGTCGAATACCAAAGGCACAGTGATTGGCGACTCCTTTTATTGGGCCATGAATCGCAGCATGGACGCCACGCTGGGCGGCGAATATCTTTCCAAGAGAGGTTGGGCGCTACAGGAAAATTATCGTTACCGCCCTAATGAAGCATCGTTTCTTAACCTGAGTTACTTCGGCGTTCTGGATCGCGGCATCACCACAACGTCAGTCGATCAGACCGGGAAGACTGTTTCGCAAACCGCGAAGCAGGGCGGGGAAGACGTAAAACTCAATGCCGAAACCACATTCGCACATGACGTCCGTGGTGTCGCTTCCATTGATTACCTGAGCTCTTTCATCTTCCGGCTGGCTTTTACCGAGAATTTTTCTCAGGCGGTGGATTCGGAGGTCAAATCTGTAACTTTCCTCACCAAGAATCTTCAGGGCTTTTCGTTTAATGGTTTTGCCGCGCGCTACCAGAACTTCCAGAGCAAGATTAATGACGACGTGATCACGATTCTGCACGCGCCGGGGGTCGAATTTTCCAGCGTGGACCGAAAAATTTTTAGCACTCCCATTTACTGGTCCTATGACGTGGATGCCGGCGGCTTGCGACGCAGCCAGCCCGGCTTTGTTACTCCCGGCGTGGTTGGCCGCGCTGATGTAGATCCTGATCTAAGCCTTCCAATTTTTTACAAAGGATGGACCTTCCGCCCGGACGTTCAACTCCGCAACACGGTTTACTCCCAGCAGGAGTCCACGGCACAGGGAATCACCATAGCGCACCACAACCTGTTCAACCGCCGCACGATCGCCACCAGCGTTGAACTCCGCCCGCCGGTGCTTAGAAAGGTTTTTGATGGAACAATCGCCGGACGAAAGATCAAGCACACCATTGAACCGCGGCTTGTCTATCGTTACACCAACGGCGTGGAGAGTTTTGGCTCCATCATCCGTTTTGACTTCAGAGACATTCTCAGCAACACAAATGAAGTTGAGGCCGGCTTGTTGCAAAGGCTCTTTACCAAACGGGAGCGTCCGGAATGTAGCCAGGAAACATCAAGCAACGCTGCCGCTGCCAGCGCCCAGGCTATCTCTAAAGCTGCTTCCTGTGCGCCCGCAGGCGCGGATGAATTTGTAAGTTGGGAAGTCAAAATGAAGTACTTTGCCGACCCGACTTTTGGCGGAGCGGTTGTGAATGGCACGCGCAACGTCTTGACCACAACAGCAAGCTTCACCGGTATCGCTTTTGTTACCGATCCACGGCGATTTTCCCCGGTGGTATCGCGGCTGCGCGTGCGCACCAGCGCGAACAGCGATCTGGAATGGCAGCTTGACTACGACAGCAAGAAGGGCCGCGTCAATTCCAGCACCTTCTATACCGGATTTCATTTTGGAGATTTCTTTGTCGGCGCCAGCCATGCTTATCTGCAGGTCCCCGGCGAGGTGGTAGCCGATCCCACTACAGGGCTGGTGTTGCCCACTTGCATCCCGCACGTCTTTAATCAGCCGCCGTGCGTGCCGCCGCTCTTTGATCAAATTCGCGCGCAACTCGGATACGGCAGTCCCACCAAGAGAGGCTGGAGCGCCGCCGGAAACATCGGTTTCGATCGCGAGTTCAACCTGCTGCAATATGGGGCGGCGCAAACTGCCTATAACTGGGATTGCTGCGGCCTTAGCTTCGAATACCGGCGCTTTTCTCTCGGCTCGGTCCGCAATGAAAACCAATACCGTTTCGCCTTCACGCTGGCGAACATTGGATCGTTCGGCAACCTGAAGCGCCAGGAACGGCTCTTTTGAGTCGTCAAGGGAGACAGAAAACCTTTGAAACACAGAGGAACGGAGGTTGCAGAGGGGGTTGTTGTGTTCTAGAGATGCCAACTGAGCGCTCAATTCCTATTAATCCCGCAACGGAGGTACGGATATTTGCTTTTCATTTCGCTTCCTCTGCTTCCTCCTTTCCTCTGTGTTTCAAGGTTTAGGTTTTTCGCCATCGGTTCGTTAGAATTGTCTGTTATGGATCTCTCCGCCAAGCAGCTTCTTCTCGAAGACTCGCTCCGGTTGCTCGGCCGCACACTGGTCGCCTACTCTGGCGGAGTTGATTCGGCCTATCTGGCATGGGTCGCGAGCAAGGTGCTTGGAGCGGACACGCTGGCTGTAATCGCGGACTCCCCAAGCTTGGCGCGTACCCAGCTTCAGGACGCTCTCGCCTTCGCACGGGAACATGGGATTGCCGTTGAGGTGATCCAGACCAGCGAAATGGGCAAACCGGAATACGTTCGCAATGACCGCCAGCGGTGCTTCCACTGCAAAGACGAGCTTTTCCAGGTGATGGAAGCATTTGCCGCCAAACGCGGCTTCCAGTCCATTGCCTACGGCGTGAATGTTGATGATCAA
>DASXIL010000580.1:0-3661 GCA_036497985.1 Candidatus Angelobacter sp.
GAAGGAACAATCGTGGAGCAGGGCAAACACGACAAACTGCTTAAAGCAGGCGGATTATATGCGAAGCTTCATAAACTCCAGTTCAAGGGCGAAGAAGCCGCCTAGAAAGTCCTTCCATCACAACTGATTCAGTTCAGCAATCCTGCTCTGCACAACTTTGGTAAAGGCTGCTGCTTTGTCCGGGGGGTAGCCGCCCGCGCGAAAGGCGTCCAGGATTTGATCTGTGGTGAGTTGAGCGAGCAGTGAACCCAGCCACTTGGCATCGGCACGAGGGACGCGATTGCCCACCCAGCGCATATGTACCAGATGAAAATAATGTGGTGGATCGATGATGTGAATCGGCGGTGGATAGCGGGGAAAATTAAAGTCCACGTAGGTGGGCATTACTTTGCCGACGAATTTTGATTCGCGATATGCCTTGAGATTGTTCTTGGAACCGGCCTCCGTGTAGCGGGTGCCGGAAGCGCCGAAAGCTGTACCCACGTCGGTTACTAGATATTGTTGCTGGCCCTCCTTATCCGTGAAAATGGCGTTGTTTCCGTCCTTGAGGTCCCAGTTGCTTAGCAGCGCCATCATCACCCGCAGCCCGTTGAACTCGCGTGTGCCCACAAATGGATTGTGACGCCAGTTCCAGTTGGCCTCCTTCTTTTCCTTGCCGCGATGTCGCTGCAGGCGGGCTCCATCAAGATGGCCAGGAGAAATTACATGGCCTTGTCCGCGATGCAGGTGGTCGGGAAGTTCCTTCACTTCCAAATTTGGGATGAAATAGTTCTCGTTGGTGAAATAACCTATTGCCCACAACAGCCGTGTCGCCACGACTTCGGGCTGGGCTTCAATCCCCAGCTTGGCTTTCCACTTCGTCCCATTCGCGTCTTCGACATCGAACTTGGAATTCTGTCCGTGCTTATCTTCCTTCAGAAACTTTACCGGCAGCTGCGGATGGTGCTTTTCACCGCCGGGGCCGTTCAGCAGGTCTTTTGACTTGATGTCGCCAGGATCATGCCAGATGGCAGGCGCGGCGGAAGAACTATCTTTTGCCGGATTTTGGGCCGGGGCGATAGCAGCGCAGGAAATGACTAGCGCTGTAATTGCGAGCGTCCATCGGCGGAAACGCGCGTTGTGGCAAAAAGACATGAGAGTACCCGGAAGTTGGATGCTGAATTCAGAGTAGAGGAAATAGCCAAAGCTGCAGGCCAGAGGCTGCATCTAACATTTAAGGTGAAGCGCGCGACCACCAGCGCCCCAATTTACTGCTGTGGAGACATTAAGGAGCACCATTGAAGCTGATAGTTCAGCCGGCGGACGGCGCCGAGCCTCTGCGCAAAGCCATTCAACGGGCAAAAAAAAGCATCGAAATTGTCATTTTCCGCTTTGACCAAACGGAGATCGAGCACGCGCTGGAAGATGCCGCGCAGCGGGGGGTATTCGTCCATGCGCTGATCGCATTTACCAATCGCGGTGGAGAGAAGAGCCTGCGCAAGCTGGAAATGCGGTTTCTGGAAAAAGGCATCACCGTGGCTCGCACTGCGGATGACCTGAAACGATATCACGGCAAAATGATGCTGGTGGATGGCAAGGAACTCTATTTGTTGACGTACAACTTCACCCACCTCGATACAGAGAGAAGCCGCAGCTTTGGCATTGTGACCAGAAACCATGAGCTCGTAAAGGAAGCATCGCGGCTCTTTGCCTGTGATACCCAGCGGCAGCCATATAAACCGGCGTCAAAGAAGTTTTTAGTGAGCCCGGTGAATGCCCGCCAGGGGCTGGAGACGTTCATTAAGGGAGCCAAGAAGGAACTTCTGATTTATGACGTGGACATCGCCGACAAAGAGATCCTGCGCATACTGCAGGAGCGGTGCCAGGCAGGAGTGCAGGTCAAGATTATAGGACATGTTTCCCACAACAAGCATCTACCCGCCCGGGTGTTTAAGCGTATGCGGCTGCATACGCGGGTGATCGTTCGCGATTGCAAGCAAGCATTCCTCGGCAGCCAGAGCATGCGGAAGCTTGAACTGGATGAGCGGCGCGAGATCGGCATGATTGTGAACAATGCGAAAGTCGTCAGTTCAATGGTCACGGTATTTGAAGATGACTGGAAGGCATCAACACCCGCGGACCGGCGTGCCGACAAGAAGCGCGTAAGCGCACGGGCGGAACGGACATCGAGAAAAGTGACGAAGGCAGTGAAGAGGACACTTGCGCCAGCTACTGTGGTCCAGCAGGTGGTGAAGACAATCGAGAAAGAAGCTAACGTCGAGGTTGACCGCGCTGAGGCAACTGAAGTGGTAAAAGGTGCGCTGGCGAAAGCAGTGAAAAAGGCGGCGGCAAGAATTGTGGAAGAAGCGGTCGCCGAGTAGCAGCCCAGCTAAGCCGTCGGGGTTTCGCATCTAAATAGCTAAGGAAGGATGGTTTTTATGGGCCTTCATGTTTGGCGAAGCTGGCTGTCACTGAGCGTTCTTTCCGTTTTGCTGTTCCCGTGCGCGATCGCACAAAAGAGCGATGAGAGCGCAGTCAAGGAATTCCATGACCGGATCGATAACTATATTTCAGCTAAGAAGAAACAGGATATAGCCGAGAAACCAACGGACTCTCCAGGCAAGCTGGCCCAGGAAAAGCAACAGATAGCAGAAAAGACAAAAGAGGCCCGTCCTGAAGCGCAACAAGGAGACATCTTTACACCAGTGGTTACCGCTTATTTCAAACAACAGATTGAGGGAATATTGCGGGGGCCGAACGGCGCCAAAGTCCGCGCCAGCCTGCGCCATGCAGAGCCGCTGCCGAATGTGCAACTGCAGGTGAACGCAAAGTATCCCAGCAATTTGCCGCTGCAATCGACGCCGCCAACGCTTTTGATGAACCTACCTCCGCTTCCCAAAGAGCTTCAGTACAGGATCGTGGGATCAACGCTGGTGCTCTATGACATGTCGTCCGGCCTGGTTGTGGACTTTATCCCCGGAGCGGTGCCGGCGGCATGAAACAAAACAGATCCACAATGTATCGAAGCGCGGTTTTGTTTGTTGCAGCGTGCGCGTTTGCGCTGGCGGGACATCTGCGCCTGGCCCAGGCTGATCCAAGAGCGCTTGCGCCGCAGTCGTCCGCCGGCAAGCTCGATATCAAAATTCCGCTGCAGGAAAAGTCAGTGCGATTTGCCGTGATAGGAGACAGCGGGACAGGTGATCGCGCGCAATATGAAGTGGCGCAAAAGATGGAAGCTTACCGGCAGGCCACGAAATTCGATTTCGTGATCATGCTGGGCGATAACATTTACGGCAGCCACTCACCCAGAGATTTTGTAAAAAAATTTGAGCAGCCGTATAAGCCACTTCTTGATGCCGGGGTCAAGTTCTACGCGTCGCTGGGAAACCATGACGATCCCGATGACGAACGGCTTTATAAACCTTTCAACATGGGCGGCGAGCGCTACTATTCGTTCCGCAAAGGGGAGGCAGGCTTCTTTGCGCTGGATAGCAATTACATGGACCCCAAGCAGCTTAGCTGGCTGGACCAGAACCTGAAAAATTCGCAAGGCACGTGGAAAATCTGCTTCTTCCACCATCCTTTATATAACGATGGACGGCATCATGGCGCCGACGCGGACCTGCGGACACAGGTCCTTCCTCTCTTCCAGCGCTATGGCGTGAATGCGGTGTTCTCAGGC
>DASXIL010000581.1:0-10261 GCA_036497985.1 Candidatus Angelobacter sp.
GCTCGATGTGCCTTTTGCCATTGTTGACGCCACCACGCTCACCGAGGCCGGCTATGTGGGCGAGGACGTGGAAAACATCGTGCTCAAGCTGTTGCAGGCCGCTGACGGCGATGTAGGCCGCGCGCATACCGGCATCATCTATATAGACGAAATCGATAAGATCGGCCGCAAGGATGAGAACCCATCCATCACGCGCGACGTGAGCGGTGAAGGCGTGCAGCAGGCGCTGCTCAAGATCCTGGAAGGCACCGTCGCCAACGTTCCTCCGCAAGGAGGGCGCAAGCATCCGCACCAGGAATTTACCCCGGTGGATACCACAAACATTCTCTTCATCTGCGGCGGCGCGTTCGTTGGCCTGGAAAAGATCGTGGCCCGGCGCATCGGCAAGAAGTCCATGGGATTCCGCACCAGTGAAGCCAAGGAAAAAGAGTTTACAGAAGCCAGCAAGCGTGACACTGAATTGCTGCAAAAAGCAGAGCCCCAGGACCTGGTCCGCTTCGGCCTGATTCCTGAATTCGTCGGCCGCCTGCCTGTGGTGGGCATTCTCAATGATCTGGACGAAGCCGCGCTGATTGAAATCCTTACCCGTCCGCGCAACGCCATCGTGAAGCAGTACCAGCGCATGTTTGAATTTGAGAACGTGAAGCTGCGCTTCTCTGATGGATCGTTGGCTGCCATTGCGCGTGAAGCCATGGCCCGCAAAGTTGGCGCGCGCGGTCTGCGCATGATCCTGGAAGAGCTGATGCTTGACCTGATGTATCACCTGCCCAGCCAAAAGCGCGTCAAGGAATTTGAAGTCACCAAAGAAATGGTTGAGCGCCGCGACGTCTCGCTGCCGGCGATGGAAAAAGCCGGCTAGCGCTTCTTCGCCTTCGATTTAATCCGCCTGCCGCAAGGCAGGCGGTTTGCTTTGGCAGGAACCTGTGACTGAAGAATCATTACTAACGCTTCCCGTTCTGGTGCTGAAGGACTTCGCGCTGTTTCCCCATTGCATAGCGCGATTCCGGGTAGAGCAAATGTCTCAGACGCAACGCCAGATGCTGGAGAATGCTTCCGCCTTAGAGACCCCAATCTTCATTGTTAAGTCGCGTTCTGGGATCGTGGATGCCCCAACTCAGGCAGATCTTCAACCAATCGGTATTGTTGCAAAGGCGGGGCCGAAGCGGGTAGCTGGCAACCGGAGCTCGATTGAGGTCAGTGGGAAATCGCGTGGCGAATTGCTCAGCCTGCAGTCCACGCAAAACGGGCCCATCGGTCAAATTCGTCTTTTCCCCCATGTTTCGGCTAAAGGCGAAGCTGCCCTAAGCGCATTGGGGGCTGCCATGGCCGCGTGGGAAGAATACGAAACTCTCGGCTACGACGCTGGAATTCATAGCGCAGGAATTCCAATGTCACCACCAGATGTTGATATCGAAGATGCCGCAACTCTGTGTGATGTTCTTGCCAACGGAGCGCAAATCCGAATTGAAAATGAGAAAGATGTCAATTTCCTCGACCTGCAACCCCTGCTGGACGAGCTTGATCCTCTCGCTCGATTCAAGTTGTTTGGCGAAATTTTCCAGGCGGAACTCGAACGTCTGAAGAGTGATCCAAAACTCTCTCGCAAAATCGAAATCGAGCAAGACAGAAGACGACAGGAGGAAGAGCGGAGGCGTAGGGAACGATCTGAAAAGATCGCGGTCGTTGCGGCATTTTCTGCACAGCCTCGGCAAATAAAACCATCAACGCCTTTGGGGAATGAGATTCTTGATCTCCCTATGCTCCCGCTTCGTGATATCGTAGTGCTTCCATTCCAGCAATCCTCGTTTATCGTTGGGCGAAAACGCAGCATCGAAGCCGTGGAAATGGCCAGCGCCGACAACTTGATTTTTCTCGCCGCTCAGCGTGACGAACAAATGGAGGAACCTACACAGTCGGACCTGTTTGGGACAGGGACGGTCGCCCGCGTCGTCCAGAACTTCCACCTACCAGACGGCAACATCCGACTCATGGTCCAGGGGTTAGGGAAGGCAAAGATTCTCAAACTTACCGGCACGGAGGGTTATCTCCGCGCGAGTCTTGAAACCGAAGCGTCTGTGGAGTACCCAAGCGAATTGCAAGAGGTCTTGGCGTTGGCAGTCGAGCTTCTGAACTCTTCGGGCATCTCCAAAGAAGACAAACAGCAACTGCTCGAAAGTTGGGATGGTAACGATCCGCATAGCTGGATCGCCAATACGCTGCCACTGCTTGAGGAAAAGTCTGGGTAAAAATTTTCCAGGCTAGTTCCATCCGCGCATAATTCGAACCCGGACTTCCAAAACAAATGCGGTTTTGTGTTTGAACACGCATCCGGAGTCATCTCACAAATTAAACGGCAAATGCAGGTTCCATCATCAGAAAAGCTGGTTTTTTCTCCAAACAACCCCTCTTTTTTCAGCCGTGATTTCTTAGAAATTTTAATGTTATTTTAAGTTAAGTTTTGGACTTAATTTGCTGCGCACATGCTATTCTCTTCACGATTTTTCCAGGGCTAGAGGCAGCAACTCTCCGGGCTCCATCCCTTTGTTTTTTGCGAAGTGCTATGCACTTGTGTTGTTGCGCCAGCCAGCGCCTGGGATTCGGCGTTGCGGCAGGCAACATCAGGGGACGCTGAGTAAGCGCCATTCCTTCCGGGCTCAAATCCCTTTCAACAATTTCGTGCCGGGCTTCGGTTAGGCCAGGCCGGAAACGTGGTCTCTCATGGTTAGCCGTGAAGATCGCGTGTTGTTCGTCTCATCTGAGACATTCGGGAGAACAAATAAGAACATGGACACCCTGAAGAACTCTACCACCACTCTCCTGCCTACTGGCAAGAGTACACGCCCAAAATCAATAACCTTGTTCGTCACGGCCCTGCTGTTGGCCATGCTGGCTAGTTCTGTAGCCGCGCACGCGCAGACAGCGACGCTTGTGGTGACCGCGATCAATGCCGGCCGGTTCTATGGCGATCCGAACCCAGCATTCACCGCAACCATTACTGGCCTGAACGCCGGCGACAACATCACGGCAATTTTCAGCACCGTTGCCGATCCCAGCAGCCCGGTAGGAGATTACCTAATCATTCCTACCCTGGTTGATCCGGACGGCAAGCTGAGCAATTACACCGTGGTCATCAATAATGGAACTTTGACGGTTACTCCTGCGCCGCTCAGCGTTGTGGCTGATGACACAGCGCGCGCCGCCGGCCAGCCGAACCCCACCTTCACCGGCACGATCCAGGGAGTCAAGAACGGTGATGACATTACAGCGACCCAAGACAGCCCCGCGACCGTCGCCAGTGAGGCGGGAACATATCCAATCGTTCCCACGGTGAAGGACGGGTCCGGCAAAATCAGCAATTATGCGGTGTCAATTTCGACGGGAACGCTCACCGTTACTCCGTAACGCGTAGCGCTGCCACACCAGAATCGCACCACGACGGCAAACCGAACATTTGAGGGCTGGCACATTCGCCAGCCCGTTTTTTGCTTGAGTGGGACTGAACTAAATCAAATACCACGGCTGCCTATCTCTCGTCCAATGGCGATTTCTCAAACTGGAAGAACGGTGATTCTTACAGAAAGGCTTTCGACCGCCTTTTGCAAGACCTAAGAGCGGAACCCAAGGCCAAATCCGCTCCCGAATGAATCGATCTGGCTCAGGGCGTAGCGACTGGGGTCATTTTATCAGTCACAATGTGAAGATTGGCAAATCCAAAGTGGTCATCGCAGAAACCAAAACCGAAAAGCCAACATCGAGATTGGTTTCGTTCCGCAAGCAACCGCAAAATGTTTCGGCAACGCTAGAGCATAGAAAAGCCGTCGTCTTTCTGGTCCTAACTTGCTTGTTGACAACTCAAGTTATGCCGCAACAACGGCTTTTTGACTCGTTTGTTGCCAGAGCACTCGCGCTATCATTAGCGTTCCCCGTCAGGGCCACTACTTCTCCTTTCGGATGCCGGAGAGCTTGAGGCCTCTCAGCAGATCGAGTGATCTGGATAAATTAGTTAGATTTCAGGACCGCACACTAAAGTTCCGCAGCCAGTCGGGCAGCCATTCCGGTCTCTAGGTGGGTTTTGGTAGAAGCACCCAGGAGGTGGTGCTGCGCAGTCTATAAACGCGCAGCTGCCAGAGGAGAAGGATGCTGCAACACCAACCGAGAAGATATTGGAGGAGCAGCTGGCACCAGCAGATTGCGATTTGAGGTTTTGGTCCATCACTATTCTCTCAATACTCTTCATGAGAAAGGTGTGGTCAGAAATTAGAAACATGCCGGCATGGAGTGTCGTCGTGTTGTGCGAAGCAGAACTTGCCGCCGGCATTCTGCTGTCTGCCGCGCCCTGCGCAAATACCTGCACTCCCGCGAACAACAGGACAGGGACTAGCAACCGTATATAGCTCAATTTTCCTTTGATTCTCATCTCTATGGTTTCCTTTCGTTTTTCAAATTTTGTTCCTCAGATTCTACTGCGACGTTTACCGGCTACACATTTTAAAGGTAATGGCGATGCCTGTGCCGTTCCATTTTGGAACTATGCGTTCCCGCTATGGAACCTTTCACAAACTTTGAAAAATAATTTGCACAGAAATTGAAAGTTTATGAGGGATTAGGATCGGTCAAGCATTGGCCAAAAGTGCAGTTCTCATTCAGGAGATTCGGACAGAGGAAGAACTCAAATTCGTGCCCTACGTGTCATTGACCGAAGAGCGTAGGGGGACAGTGAATCGAATCCCACCCTTTCGCAGAAGCTAAGAAACAGGAGCCAGCTTTTGCGAAAGGATGGCACGCGGCGGCTCGATGCCCAAAATACCGAACCGGCGCTTATGTGCACTGAACGGGACCAACGCTTTACGTCGCTGTGTGGCTATTGTTGCCGCAATGGGGGCATCGGCAAAGGAATGTTGTAGGTCTTGGCGCCCGCGCCCACTCCACCCTGGCAAGTATTCGGCGGCGTGGTACAGACGTTCCTGGTGGAAGGACACTCCGCCGCCCAGAACATGTAACCGAGCATGCCGGCGGTTGAGCCGGCGCCGTTGGGCGCAACTGTTTGCACGTAGCTTCCGGTTGAATCTTCCAGCGATGAACTGAAATTCGTACATTCGGGAAGGGCATTGTGCCCGCTGGTAATGTACAGGCTGCCGGTAAACTTGGCCGGCGCCAGCGGCAAGATAGGTGGAGCGAAATTCGATTTGCCGTCCACGTGTTCCTGCCAGTTGCCTTCCGCCGAAGACGCGCTGGGCGGCTGTTTGCTTGGCACCAGAGCATTGGCGTAATCGACTACCGGGTTGGCCGTAGTCAGCCAGTCACTGGTGGCTTTGCGGTCCAGGTCGATCAAGAAGCGGTCGCCCGCTCCTACGTCTATCGTCAAACGCGCCGCAGCATTGGCTCCGGTGGCATCATATGGCAATTGCGAGCGATAGGCACTGATGAAAGCCTGCATTCCTGTCAGGTTGGGAGTGGTGTTTTCTTCGTAATCGATCTCAATGCCTACGCCCAGGCTTTTGGCCAGCGCAGCGGCGTTCAGCCCCAATTGCGTTGGATTGGTAGACAGAGCCGTATCCCAGTCACTCACAAACGTAATCCCGCCAATGGACAACATGACGCGCACATTGTGGCTGGTGAAGTAGCTGACGACTTGCTGATTCATACCCAGCGGCACGCCATTTACGGTTTGAGCGTCATTGGTCTTATTGAGCAGCTTCAGCGGGTTAACAAATGACAGCACGATGAGATTGACTGACGGCGAGCCGTCGCCACGGTCAATAAGCCAATGGTTTTTGACGTCGAAATCATTCATGTCGCGGACGGTGCCCCATGTACAGGCATCGTTGCCGCAATGCCAGGCGCCATAAATCTGAAGCGGCGTGGCGACTGCGGCAGTGCTGATAAGAAGCAATGCCAACAGGAGTGAAAGCCATTTGTTTGTGAGGGTAGACAATACATATTGCATAGCGGGCTCCTTTCTTGCAGAGCAGGTGGTGTGCGCTGGCCTATCCCATTTACATCGAGAGATTGGCCAGGGATGGACCGTTTATTGAATCGATTTAATATAAACAATAAGCGCTTGGTGTGTACAGAGACCGCGCACAAAAGCTCATCCGCGATTCCCAAATCGGGAACAAAGAGAAACATGCCCGGGCGCAAAAACGAAGGAGCGTGTACCCAATGTGTTGTGACAATGGGAAAAGTGAGCGGCAGACCTGGGGCACTCACGATTGCTTCACGCCCTGGCCACAAACTCACGCGTCTCCGTGGACACCTTGACTCGCTCACCCTGTTTAATAAAAAGAGGTACGCGGATTTCCAGGCCGGTTTCCAGCGTTGCGGGTTTGGTCACGTTGCCGCCGGATGAATCGCCGCGCACGCCTGGCTCCGTCTGGGCGATCGTCAACTCCACATGCGGAGGCAGTTGCAGGCCAATGGGATTGCCGTTGTACTTATGCACCTGGATCACAAGGCCTTCGCCAAGAAAATCCTGCGCGTCCAATCATCTCCTGCCGCAGGGTAAGAGTCTCAAAGCTCTCCTGGTCCATAAAGTAATAACCGTCCGCATCGCTATATAAGAAAGACGCCGGAACCATTTCCAGGTCGGGTTCCTTGAACTTGTCGCTGGCTTTGAACGTTTTGTCAAAGACGGCGCGGGTAAGCAGATTGCGCATCTTCAGGCGGACCAGCGTCTGGCCGCCACGGGCGGTTGGAGTGTTCACTTCCACGTCAAGGCAGTGGAAGGGCGTGCCGTCCAATTCAAAAAACATTTTGCGCTTGATGTCGATGGCATCGATCAGTGCGGCCATGGGTTCCTTTGGGCAGATTGAGTGTGGATCAACGAGCGCTTCTAGGATATCAGCGTGCATCCGGAGTGGCGCGTAATACCAGTTTTGGCGGCTGGTTCAAGCCGAGCCAGTATTCCTGGATGGTTTTCACTACACGCATGATCTCATCTGGGTTTCCGGGCTTGATCAGGTAAGAATTCGCTCCCAGGTCATAAGCGGAATTAACAGCGCTGGTTGCGCTATCAATGGTGAGAACCACAACCGGGATTCGCCGGATATAAGGCTGCGTTCGCTTCCATTGCAGCAACTCGAAGCCGATCATCTCTGGCAAATCAAGATCGAGCAGAATCAGCGCAGGCAGCTGGTACCTGGTCCTATCGCTGTATTGTCCTAATCCGCTCAAATAGCCGAGTGCCTCCTGCCCATTCCTGGTCCAGATAATCGGATTCAGGACATGCGTCTTCTCGAAGGCACGGCGGATCAAGGTGGCATCAGAAGGCGTGTCTTCCACGAGCAGAATGGTTGCTAAAGCAGGTTCAGTCATACGGTTTCTTTGAGTGGGCAATTCGCCCTAGCTCTTACAGGTTCGGTCCTTCATTTAATTCCAGCCAATAAGTCCGGAACGTGGACACAAGCTGGTCCAGTTCAGAATTGTTGCTGGGTTTGACCAGATAAGAATTCGCCCCCAACTCATAAGCTTTGTTGACGTCAACCTGATGACTCGAAGATGTGAGCATGATGATCGGAAGTCTCTTCAGTGCGGATTGCTGCGTCCGTATCCACTCCAACACCTCAAAGCCAGACCGGCGCGGCAATTTGATGTCTAACAGAAGGGCACACGGAATAGGATGAATAGATCGGTTCTCATACGGTCCATCGCCGGCCAGATATGCCACCACTTCATCACCGTGGGTGAGGCGGATCGTCGGTATACTCGGCTTGATCTTGGCAAACGCCCGCTGGATCAGGCGAAAGTCGGAAACATCATCTTCTACCAGTAAAACCGGTCCGTCAGGCATTAGGGTCAACCTTTTCCTTCTGGTTCTGCCGGCAATTCGATCCAAAATGTGCTCCCTTTTCCAACTTCCGACTCCACCCCACATGCTCCGCCCATGCGGGCGATCGCACGCTTCACAATCGCCAGTCCGATCCCGGTGCCGGGATACGTTTCCCGATCATGCAGGCGCTCGAAGACCTGCCAGATACGCTCGCGGTGCTGCGGAGCTATTCCGATGCCATTGTCTGTGACGCTAAGACGGACAGAGGCGTTGTGTGCCTCAGCACATAAATAAACTTCTGGAGACACGCCATTCTTATGAAACTTAACGGCGTTTGACAGAAGGTTAAAGGTGACTTGTGCCAGCGCCTGCTCGTGCGCCCGGACCCACAGATCCGGGGAGATCTGCACCGCAAGCGAACCGCCGTGATCGTTCCCAAGCTGCCGGATCGCATCGTCTACGGCGTCTCTGACATTAACCGGACCAAGTTGCAAATTGACGCGGCTTACGCGGCCATATTCAAGCAGGTCCTGGACCAGCACGTTCATCCGGGCGGCTGCTTTGATGATCTCTTCCAGATACTCCCGGCCCTGCTGATCGAGGTCTTTCGCGCAGTCTTCCTGCAGCGCTTCAGCAAACCCTACGATTGCCCGCAGCGGAGCGCGCAGGTCATGAGAGACAGAATAGGCAAACGCCTCAAGTTCCGCATTGGTCTGTTCGCGTTCCTGAACACGGATTTCCAGTTCATCGGCGTGACGCTTGAGTTGCTCGAGCAGCGCTTTGCGGTCGCTCAAGTCCCGCGTCACTTTGGAAAAGCCGTAGAGAACGCCTTCTTCATCGCGAAGCGCCGTGACAACGATGCTCGCCCAGAAGCGCTTGCCGTCCTTGCGTACCCGCCAGCCCTCGCCTCCAAAGCGCCCCTGCTCCGCGGCAGTCTGCAGGATTTGTTGGGGCAGCCCGCTGCGGCGGTCTTCTTCCATATAAAACATTGAGAAGTGCTTGCCTAAAACTTCTTCTGCCGCGTACCCCTTGATGCGTTGCGCCCCCACATTCCATGAAGTAATGTGACCGCCGGCATCCATGGAAAAGATGCCGTAATCAAGAACACTTTCAACCAACATGCGGAAGCGCAATTCCGCCGCGCGACGTTCAGTAATGTCGCGCATGATTTTGCCAAAGCCGATCAGGTTTCCGCGCTCATCGCGAATGCGCGTAATAACCGCATTCGCCCAGAAGCGTGATCCATCTTTTCGAACCCGCCAGCCTTCATCTTCAAAGCGGCCGGTCTCACCCGCCACGCGCAATTCGTGTGCAGGTTTGTCCGCTTCCAGATCGCGCGGCGTGTAAAAGATGCTGAAGTGCTTGCCAATGATCTCTTCAGCTTTATACTGCTTCAGTCGCTCAGCTCCGGGGTTCCATGAGGTGATATTTCCCTCCGGATCAAGAAGGAAGATGGCATAATCCGCGACCGTATCCACCAGAAGACGGAAGATTTCAGGTGAGTGCAGCCGGTCTCGGGAATCAATCGCAGAATTTGGAGACTTGGTAGACATGTCTGGGGACACAAAAGAGTTTTATTTTACCAAGGGAGTGAGATGCGCTTAAGGATGGATGGCGCAGAGCATTATCTAAGATTTCAGTTCCCGCCGTGCATTTCAGGCTGAACGCCAACAAAATCTGCTTGATTAGTAAACTCCCAGCACCTCGAAGATTCTTCTTTGCGCCGTAGGCCCCGCGCGCAACGAGTGGAGCGCATTAAAAACCCTGCGACAAGGCGTCACTTTCGTGGAACACCTTCCCGCACTACCACATCGGATCGTGGCGTCGCGCTCGCGGCCGCTAGGATGACTCCGGCAAACAGCAGCGTATCGGCGAAGTAGTTGATCCCCTCCACCTTGACTCCGATGTCCGGATTGGACAGAGCCCCGATCATGACAGGGATATAAATGACCAGGATCAGCAGTAAAATCCAGCCGCCGACACTGGCTGCCACGGTCCGCGTTTTTCTGTTCAGCAGAATGCATACCCCGGCAGTGATAAGAGCTGCGCCCGTCACATAGTCAATGAGCACGGGCGCCGGGACCCAGGCAGGGAATTGCTTTTGCAGCGGGACTCCGGGAAGTCCCAGCGGGTGCAGAAAGTGCTGAATGCCAAAAAATATTGCGGCGAGCGCAATCGCGATGCGGCCTACGGTGATCAGCGTGCTCCTGGCTTTGCCGCGCCATCCATCTTTTGCCATTGCCGCAAGGATCCAGCCGGCGCCGCCGAAAGAACTCTCGCGGCAAACGATGGTCCAGGTAAACCGGGAGCGCGTCCACGGAATATGGGCGTGCATTTGGCGCAGCCCGCCGGGAAGATAGAGCATCGCGACAAACATGAACATCATGATTCCGACCAGAAGGCCGGACCAGCGCACGCCAATTTTGGTGGCGATGCTCAGGGACGCGGCAATCAACGCGCAGCCCACGAAATATACCCAGAACATACGCCCGG
>DASXIL010000582.1:0-16900 GCA_036497985.1 Candidatus Angelobacter sp.
AAGGATTTACGCGGCCTTGGTAGTGGCACGGTGCTGGAGGAGCGAGTTGAAAATGAGCTGAGAGAAGAAGCCCAGCGCGCATTCGTGCTAAGCAGTCCCGGTCTGTTGCGGATCCAGTTGCTTCAGCTATAGGAACAAGAACACGTACTTGCCATGGTGATGCACCACATTATCGCTGATGGGTGGTCCATTGGCGTTCTCGTGAATGAATTGAAGGCATTGTATGAAGCCTGCTTGGAAAGCAGGCCGTCGCTGTTGCCGGAACTAGATATCCAGTACGTGGATTACGCGGCATGGCAACGAGAAATGCTGGTCAGCGGCAATATGAGGGAGGGGCTGGAGTACTGGAAGAGGCAGTTAACGGGAGCGCCGCCAGTATTAGAACTGCCCGCGGATTATCCGCGGGGCAGTAGACCAGGTCATGCGGGGAGCACAGTTCCCCTGGGATTGGGCAAAGAGTTGAGCAGCGCAGTCAAGGATTTGGCCCTCTCTAAACATTTGACGCCTTACATAGTGCTGCTGGCTGCTTTTCAAGCATTGCTTTCGCGGTTGACAGGCCAAAAATACATTGTAGTCGGCAGCCCGATGGCCGGGCGGCAGCAGGTGGAAAGCGAGAAGCTGATCGGTCTGTTTGTTAATTTAGTGGCGCTTAAAACCCATATTGAAAAAGACGGCTTTCTGGATCTGTTGAAAAAAGTGAAAGAGACCGCAGCCGAGGCACAGGCACATCAGCACGTTCCTTTTGAGAAGGTAGTTGAGATAGTGGAGCAAGAGCGGGCTTTGTCACATATGCCCATAGTTCAAGCGGTATTTGCGTGGCAGGGAGGATTGACACGCGGGGCCCTGAGGCTGGGAAAGTTAATAGGAAAGCTGCAACCGATTGATACCGGGACAGCAAAATTCGATCTCACGCTAACTATGGAAGAGGAACAGGAAGAGATACGAGGCTGGATCGAGTATCGATCGGGGCTTTTTACCGCCGAAACTATCTATCAATTCGCGCGCCATTATGTGACGTTCGTCGAGATGGCTCTGTCTCACACGTCCATTCCCCTGGCAGATCTGGATTTCCTCAGTGCTGCGGAGAGAGAACAAGTTCTGCAATTGGGACGCGGGTTACGCCTTCCCGCTGAGGAAGATGCCAATGTGCTCACCATGTTTTCCGCGCATGTGTTGCGTTCTCCTCATGCCATCGCCGTGGAGTGCGCCGGGCAAAGCTTGACTTATGCAGACCTTGACCGTCGTGCCAACCAGCTCACGCGGCATTTGAGACAAATGGGTGTCAAGCAGGAAGCGTTGGTTGGGATATGCATGGAGCGCTCTTCAGAGATTGTGGTCGCCATGCTGGCAGCGCTGAAATCCGGTGGGGCATATGTTTCGCTTGATTCTTCTTATCCTGCCGATCGCTTGCAATACATGCTTGAAGATTCCAATGTGCAGGTACTTTGCACCCATAGCCATCTGCTGGAGAAATGCAGGCCTGGCAACCGTGCCACAGTCGTGATGGATCAAGACTGGCGGCGCATTGCTGCAGAAGGTGGCTCGCCCCTGCCGACCGTAGCTCAGAGTGAAAATCTAGCTTATGTGATTTATACATCCGGCTCCACCGGGCGTCCCAAGGGCATGCAGATTACGCATCGAGGATTGCATAATCTGTGTCAGTGGCACCAGCACGCTTTCAGCTTGGGTCCAGAGGATCGCTCAACCCAGATAGCCAGTGTTGGTTTTGATGCGTCCGTGTGGGAGATATGGTCAGCCCTCTCCGCCGGTGCAACGCTGTGTTTTGCTCCTGAAGACGTGCGCCTTTCAGCTATTGCTCTGCGTGACTGGCTCATTGCGGAAAGAATCACAATTTCATTCCTGCCAACTCCCCTGGCGGAAAAGGTCATCGCTCTCAACTGGCTGGCGCATACTTCATTGCGTGCATTGCTGACCGGCGGTGACAAATTACGGCACGTCCCCAGCCAGTTGCCATTCCTGCTCTCGAATAACTATGGTCCAACCGAGTGCGCCGTTGTGGCCACCTCTGGCCCAGTGAATCTTGGCGCCACGAATGATGCTCCACCCATCGGTCGCGCGATCAGCAACGCACAGACCCATGTGCTTGACCGGTATATGCAACTCGTTCCGGCAGGAGTTGCAGGAGAGTTGTACGTGGGCGGTAAAGGAGTAGGGCGTGGATACTTGCATAAGCCAGAGTTGACCGCTGACTGCTTCCTTCCCGATGCCTTCAGCGGCGTTGCCGGGGCCCGCCTGTACCGGACCGGAGACAAGGTGCGCCTGCTGCAGGATGGTCAACTCAAATTTCTGGGACGAGCCGATGAGCAGATAAAACTCCGGGGATACCGCATTGAGCCGGAAGAAATTGCTTCAGTCCTGCGGAAGTTTGCCGGAGTTCAGGATGCAGTGGTGCTCGTGCGCGGCGGTGAAGGTGAAACAGGAGAGGCGCGGCTGGTTGCTTATGTGCTGCGTGACGCCATCGCCGCTGTGAGCGCTGTGCAGCTAAGGGCGCATGCGCGCCAGCAGTTACCGGATTACATGGTTCCTGCCGTCTTCGTTTTCCTCAAGGAGTTGCCACTCACAGCAAACGGCAAACTTGATCGCAAAGCGCTGCCCCTGCCCGAAACAGCATCGGAGACCCAGGACGAAACATCGTTTACGCCCACGGAGGAAATAGTTGCTGGGGTCTGGTCAAGCCTGCTCGGGTCTGCCGAAGTCCGGCGTAATAGCAACTTCTTTGAGTTGGGAGGACATTCGCTCCTGGTGGCCCAGCTGTTGTCGCGTTTGCTCCAGATCTTTGGCTGCGAGATTCCATTGCGGAGTATCTTTGAATTCGCTGTATTGAGCGAGTTTTCTTCACACATTGAAGCACTCATCAGCCAGGCACAGCCGTTGCGGCAACGGCCGCTCACCCGTATTTCCCGCGAACACGATTCGCCGCTTTCGTCCGCACAGGAGCGTCTCTGGTTTCTTGACCGTTTTACCTCAAGCAGCAGTGCTTACAACATTGCAGGTGCGGCTCGGCTGAGCGGTGATCTGAACAAAGAAGTCCTGAAAGAGAGTCTCGGTGCAATTGTGCGCCGTCACGAGGTGCTTCGCACCAGCTTTATAGAAGTGAAAGGCGGGCCAGTCCAGAAGATTTGCAAAGAGGCGAGGTTTCAGTTCATTGAGAAGGACCTGCAAGGTTCGGCCGCCGGGAACGCTGTTCAGGATCGCCTGAACCAGGAACTAAAACAGGAATCGCAATACCGTTTTGAGCTCAGCGGTCCCGGGCTGCTGCGTTGCACATTGTTCCGGATAGATCCGCAGGAGCACGTCCTGTTGCTGGTGATGCACCATATCGTCTCTGATGGCTGGTCTATTGGAGTGCTGATTCGTGAGCTGAAGGAATTGTACGAGACTTATCGAGAGGGCAAGCCGTCTCTGTTAGCGGAACTGGAACTTCAGTACGTGGACTATACCGCATGGCAGCACGAACTGTTGGCCAGCGTCGAACTAAAGCAATCTCTCGATTATTGGAAGAAGCAGTTGACCGGTGCGCCGGTACTTCAATTGCCCACCGATTTTCCGCGCACAGACCAGCCGAGCTATGAAGGCGGAATCGTCAGGCGAGGGTTTGGCCTGGAACTTAGCGCGAAGCTAAAGGAACTGGCCCGGCGTGAAGGCGTTACGCTTTATATGGCATTACTGGCCGGGTTTCAAATGCTGCTCAGCCGCTATACCGGACAGACGGACATTGTGGTGGGAACTGATGTTGCCAACCGCAACCAGCTCGGCGTAGAAGGTCTGATTGGATTGTTCGTGAATCAGCTGGTGCTGCGGACAAGTCTCGACGGCAATCCCACATTCCGCAAATTGATTTCCCGTGTGCGTGAAGTCACGCTGTCTGCTTATGCCCACGCGGATGTTCCCTTTGGAAAATTAGTGGAATTGTTACAGCCAAAGCGCGATTTCAGCCGCAATCCTCTGTTTCAGGTAATGGTGATTTATCACAATGCGCCGCTGCCCTCGCAGGAATTTTCCGGCCTGAAGCTAGAGCCACTGGAAATAGATATTGAAAGCTCAGTGTTTGATCTAAGCCTCGCCTTTGTTGTGGAAACTGATGGAGAAGTCCGTGCTTCGTTGCGTCACAGCGCTCTCTTTAAAACAGCCACGGCACAATCCATGCTTCAAGATCTGATGGTTGTTCTTGAGTGCATGGTGCAAAACCCTGATATGCAAGTCAACAACGTGGAGGTACGCAAAATGGAAGAGATAAAGACCAATCGCACAGCGGCGCGATTCGACCGCCTGATGAACCTGAAGCCGAAACCGGCCGTCGTTTCCAAGACCAGCCTGGTGGCATGCGAAGATCTGTTTTCAGGGCGAAGCCTGCCGATAATGTTCCGGCCAGAAGTGGAAGATGTGGACTTGGCAAGCTGGGTACCTGGCAACCGTCCAGAAATCCTGGAGAAACTCTCCAAGGCTGGAGCGGCCCTGTTCCGGGGATTCAAAATAGAATCGCTTCCTCAGTTTCGGGCCTTTACACAGAGCGTTTGTCCCGAGCTAATTGAATATGGCGAGCGCTCCTCGCCGCGCACAAAAATCGATGATGGAGTGTATACCTCCACGGACCATCCTGCAGACCAGTCGATTCAACTTCATAACGAGCAGTCATACACGCTGAACTGGCCGATGAAAATCTGGTTTTTCTGTATGCAGCCGTCGCTTACCGGCGGGTGCACTCCCATTGCAGACAGCAGAAAAATCCTGAAACGACTGAAACCACAAACGGTGGAAAAGTTTTCCCGGAAGCAGATTATGTACATGCGGAACTATGGCGATGGATTGGGGCTGCACTGGCCTGAGGTTTTCCAGACCACCGATAAATCGGCAGTGGAGCAGCATTGCCACGAAGCTTCCATCGAGTTTGAGTGGAAAGATGGCAACCGTTTGCGGACTCGGCAGGTGCGTCCCGCGATCAGGACACACCCTTACACGGGAGAGCAGTCCTGGTTTAATCACATGCTCTTTTTTCACATTACAAGCCTGCCGCCAAGCGTGCGCAATGCATTTGTTTCCGGGATCAAAGAAGAGGATTTTCCGTTCAACACCTACTACGGAGATGGTTCGCCCATTGAGCCCGCGGTGCTTGAAGAAGTCCGCGAAGCTTACGCCCAGGAGACTGTGGCTTTCCCATGGCAAAAGGGCGACATACTGATGGTAGATAACATGCTTGCGGCCCACGGTCGAGAACCCTTTACTGGACCGCGCAAGATCATGGTCGCCATGGCTGAGCTGTTTAACGGCAAGATGGCATCTGGAGCAGGCCAATGAATCAGCCGGAAGCAGCATCACTCAACGGTTTCCCGCTATCCTCGCACCAGCGGAGACTCTGGCTGCGCCAGGACCGCGCGCTGCTGTGCGCCCAGACAGTGGTTCTGGTGGAAGGCCATTGCGATCCAAAATTACTCAAGGCCGCATTGCATCGCATTGTGGAAGAACATGAAATCTTGCGGACTACATTTCAGGTTGTCCCAGGAATGAAGATGCCGCTACAGGTGGCATGTGACGGTCCTGAGTTTTTGTGGCAAGAGTGCCATATTGATGGCGATAAGGCTCTCAATGGTGTTTGCGCAGAGGAACGGCAGCGTGAATTTCAGCTTGAGAGCGGGCCGGTTCTCCGCGCCTTTTGTGCGGCTACTATAGAAAAATCATGTTATCTGGTGCTTACCCTGTCTGCGCTGTGCGGTGATCCTGGCACGTTGAACAATCTGGTACGTGAACTGGCAGAACAGTACAACGTTGAGGAAACAGCGCCGGCGGAAATCCTGCAATATGTCCAGTTTTCTGAGTGGCATCATTCATTGCTGGATGAAGAGGATGCTCCATCGGGCCGGGAGTACTGGCGTGAAGCCGCAAAAGAAAGTTCGCAGCGGCTCTTTCGGTTTCCTTTTGAACCCAGCCGGATAGAAAAGAAGGGAAGAGCTACAGAAATAGTTCGTCTGGAACTGGAACCAGCAATTGCCACAAGGATCAGGTCGCTGGCCGCAATGAATGGGACGTCTGAAAAAACCGTTTTGCTCGCCTGCTGGAACGTGTTGTTATCGCGATTCAGCGGACAGCCTGCGCAGACCTGCTGGGTCACTTTGTCTGGGCGTGGGCATGAAATGCTTGCGGGTGTTTATGGGTTGTTAGCGTCCCCAGTCCCAATTCAATGGGATGTAGAATCTGCGCCGGATTTCAACCAGGTTATCGCCCGCACCCATGAACGGCTTGCCAAGGCCGCTGAGTTCCAGTGTTTTTACCGTCCAGAGCAATTTGAAGAGCAGGCATGCCCGGATATCCGGATTGGTTTTGAATTTAATGAAAGCGTTGCTGCTAAGACCGGCGAAGGAATTCGGTTTTCAACCATCACCTTATTTCCTTGTATTGAAGAGCTTGACCTGAAGCTTTCAATTACTGCCCGAGAAACGTCTTACTCTATACAGCTGCATTACAACCCTCAGTTTTCCGCCAGGTTTGTTCAGGATATGGCTGTATGCCTGCAAACGTTCGTGAGCAACGTGAACGGTGCAAGATCTGTTGAGGAGATTCCCATTCAATGCGAGAACGACTGGCGGAAATTGGTTAGAGACTGGAACCCTGCCCAAACTGATTTCCCGGTGGACAAAACTATCCCCCAGCTGTTTGAAGAGCAAGTCGCGCTCACGCCTGAGAGAGCAGCCGTTATTTACGAAGACCAGAGCCTCTCATTTACTGAGTTGAACCAGAAGGCAAACCGCCTGGCAAACTACCTGTTGAGTCTGGGCGTTCAGACTGAAGATTGCGTAGCTATCTGCCTGGAAAGATCGGCTGAGATACTGGTTGCAATTCTCGGCATATTGAAAGCGGGAGCAGCCTACGCTCCTCTGGATTCCACGTATCCAGCGCAGCGTTTGCAGTACATACTTCAGGAAACACGAGTGCGCTTCGTGCTCACCCAACAGTCTCTAGCTTCCGCGGCTTTGCAGGGCAGCTGGCGCATGGTTTGCCTGGATGACAACGCGGAGATACTCAGAGCAAGCGATCAAAACCCGCACGTCGTCTGCCATTCGGAAAACCTAGCTTACATTATCCACACCTCAGGCTCTACCGGCAGGCCCAAGGGCGTGATGGTCCAGTACAAATCAGTCAGCAATCTTTTACTGGCTCTTCAGGATGCCATCTACTCGCGGCACGGTTCGCCGCTGCGAGTGAGCATGAATGCTCCGATTGTTTTTGATGCCTCCGTCAAACAATGGATCCAGGTGCTTAAGGGGAACACCATCTGCATTGTGCCGGAAAAGAACCGCCTGAACCCCGAAGCACTCGCCGCATATATAAAGGATAGGAAGCTTGATGTGCTGGATTGCACGCCGTCACAGTTCCGCCTCATGCTGGCCAGCGGTCAGCTGAGTGAAACGGGATGGGCGCCCAGGGCTGTGCTCATGGGCGGAGAAGCAGTGGACGAATCTACCTGGGCCGTGCTTCACCGCAGCAAAGAGACCACCTATTACAACGTATACGGTCCTACCGAATGCACGGTGGATGTGACCGTCTGCTGCATGCGGGATTCTGTACAGCCTGCGATCGGGCATACGTTGAAAAACATGCAGACGTATATGCTTGACAGACAATTCCAGCCGGTTCCCATGAATATTGCGGGCGAGCTGTATGTGGGAGGAGAAGGTGTGGCGCGCGGTTACTGGGGCCGGCCCGATCTGACTGCAGAACGCTTTGTTCCCGATCCTTTCAGCGGTGCATTTGGAAGCCGCCTCTACCGCACCGGTGATCTGGTCTGCTGCCTGGAGGATGGCAGGTTGAAATTCCTTGGACGCGCCGACGACCAGGTCAAAGTACGCGGGTATCGAATTGAACTGGGCGAGATTGTTTCAGTGTTGCGCGAAGTAGTGGGCGTTCGCGATGCCTTGGTTATGGCCCGAGGAAATGACAAAGAAGATCCACGCCTGATCGCTTATGCAGTCCGCGAAGCTGGAGCGTCCTTAAGCATTGCGGATCTCAGGCAGCATCTTCGCAAGCAACTGCCCGATTACATGGTCCCTTCCGGCTTCGTGATTCTCGACCAGATTCCTCTTACTGTGAGCGGGAAGGTGGACCGCCAGGCCCTGCCGGATGTGGACCACGAACATTCTGACATGGCAGTCAGCTACGTTGGGCCGCGCAGCGAGACGGAAAACGTCATCACGCAGATTTGGCAGCAAGTGCTCGACGTAAAGAAACTCGGTATTCACGACAATTTTTTTGATTTGGGAGGCCACTCGCTGTTGATGGTGCAGGTCTATAACAAACTGCGCGAGGCCTTTCATAAAGACGTTCCCATGGTTGAGCTGTTCCGTAATCCAACCATTGCCACACTTTCACGCTATTTCAGTGGAGATGCGGCGCCCCTTCTATCTCTCCAGAAAACGCAAGAACGTGCCAGCAGGCGCGTTGCAGCATCAAGCCGTTCCAACAACTAAAAAATCGAATAGGGATCAATATGAATGACTCAAAGAACCGCAGCGCGCTGCCGGCGATCGCAGTAATTGGCATGTCCGGTATCTTTCCCGGAGCACACAATGTGGAAGAGTTTTGGCAGAACCTTCGCGACGGTGTGGAATCCATCTCCAGATTTACTGATGCGGAATTGGAATTAAACGGAGATGCCGCCCTGGCGCATGACTCACGCTACGTGAAGAGCAAGGCCATTCTGGATGGCGTTGAATTGTTTGACGCCTCGTTCTTTGGTTTTACTCCGCGCGAGGCCGAACTGGCCGATCCACAGCAGCGTTTGTTTCTCCAGTGCGCCTGGAGCGCGCTGGAAAATGCCGGCTATGATACGCAAAGGTTTGATGGCTCGGTTGGCGTATTTGGCGGAGTAAGTTTCAGCCATTATCTCTTTGCTAACCTGCTTTCGAACCGCGGGCTGATAGATTCTAGTGGGTTCCTTCAGACTTCCATTCGCAATCGTACAGATCACCTAACCACAAATGTTGCGTACAAACTGAACCTGCGGGGCCCGGCAGTGACCGTTCAGACAGCCTGCTCCACTTCGTTAGTGGCTGTGCATCTGGCGGCGCAAAGCCTTATCCACTATGAATGCGATATGGCCCTTGCCGGTGGCTCTTCTATTTCTCTTCCGCAGAAGACCGGATATATGTATCAGGAGGGTGGCATTCTCTCTCCCGATGGGCATTGCCGCGCTTTTGACGCGAAAGCCCAGGGAACAGTGAGTGGTAATGGCGTTGGCATAGTTGTGCTCAAGCGTCTGGAGGATGCTCTGGCCGACCGCGATCACATTGAAGCCGTGATTCTTGGGTCAGCGATTGGTAACGATGGTTCCGGAAAAGTCGGCTACACGGCGCCAAGTATTGAAGGTCAGGCGCAGGTCATTGCCGAGGCGCAACTCGTAGCTGGGGTTGATCCTGCAACCATTACCTACATTGAGGCCCACGGTACCGGTACTAAAATGGGCGATCCCATTGAAGTTGCCGCACTCAATCAGGTTTTTAAGGCGAAGACCAATAAGAAAGGGTTCTGTGCGATTGGGGCCCTCAAGTCGAACATCGGCCATCTCGATACCGCGGCTGGAGTTGCCGGGCTGATCAAGACCGTGCTGAGTCTGAAGCACCAAACGCTGCCTCCCAGCCTGCATTTCGAGCAACCGAATCCTGAGATTGATTTTGCCGGCAGTCCCTTCTTTGTCAACGCGCAGGTAAGAAACTGGGAATGCCATGGGCCAAGACGGGCAGGTGTAAGCTCGTTTGGCATTGGCGGCACCAACGCGCACATTGTGATGGAGGAAGCTCCGGCTATTGAATCGGGCAAGGAAACCCGGAACTATCAGTTGTTGCTGCTCTCCGCCAAGACCAGCACCGCGCTTGAATCAGCCACAGCCAATCTTGCGGCTCATCTTGAAAGCCAAAAGGACCTGAAGCTTGCCGACGCGGCCTTTACACTTCAAACGGGCCGGCGCGAATTGAACCATCGCCGCGCAGTTGTTTGCCGTGATTACGATGATGCCATTCAGGCATTGCGCACGCTTGATCCTCACCGCGCAACCACGGGCTTCTATGAGCCAAAACAACGCCCTGTAGTTTTCATGTTCCCTGGCCAGGGTGCACAGTATGTCAATATGGCCAAAGGACTGTATGAGAACGAGCCGTTCTTCAAAGCGCAGATAGATCAATGCTCTGCATTACTCAAACCGCACATGGGGCTCGATCTTCGTGAAGTGCTGTATCCAGCTAAAGAAGGTGACGTTGCTGCCAGCACAAAACGCATGACCCAGACAGAAGTGACGCAACCCGCGCTCTTTGTTATTGAGTACGCGCTGGCCCGCTTATGGATGGAATGGGGAATCAAGCCTCATTCCATGATCGGCCATAGCATTGGCGAATACGTAGCGGCGTGCATATCCGGGGTCTTCTCATTGGAAGACGCGCTCGAGCTAGTGGCTGCCCGCGGACGCCTCATGCAAAGTGTTCCCACCGGAGGAATGCTGGTTGTTCCGTTGCCTGAGCAAGACGTTCTGCCTCTATTGAAGAATGGGCTATCTCTGGCAGCGCTCAATGGCCCAGCGTTCTGCGTGGTCTCTGGTCCTGATGAACTGATACAGCAATTGGACAGTGAACTCACCGCAAAGACTGTCGCTTGCCGTCGCCTCTCTACCTCGCATGCTTTTCATTCAGCCATGATGGACCCCATCCTGGATCAGTTCCGGAAGATCTGCCAGAAAGTGCACTTCCATGCTCCGCAACTTCCGTATCTCTCAAATCTCTCCGGGACGTGGATTACTGAAGCCCAGGCCAAGAGCCCGGATTACTGGGTGCGGCATCTGCGTGAAACCGTCCGCTTTGCCGACGGCATCCGCGAGTTGGTGAAAGATCCTGACCGGGTTTTGCTGGAAGTCGGTCCGGGACGGACTCTAGGTACCCTGGCTCGTTGGAATCCTTATCGTGCAACGGGACAAGTGGTACTCAACTCAGTGCGCCATCCAGATGATTCCTTTGCTGACGAAGCGTTCCTGCTGACTATGCTTGGGAAGCTCTGGCTTGCAGGCGTCCAGGTTGATTGGCCAGGTTTCTACAAGCTGGAACAGCGCAAGCGCGTTCCACTACCTGCCTATCCCTTTGAAACTCAGCGTTACTGGATTGAGCCGCAAAAACATGTGGAAGGCGCAAGCGCGGTCTCCAAACCCCACAAGCGGCCCAATGTTACCGACTGGTTCTACACGCCTTCATGGAAGCGCGCTCCGCTGGCTCTTAGCGCTTTGAATACTGAAGCGGCAGCGCCGTGGCTGGTGTTCTGTGACCAGTATGGTGTGGGTTCGCGGCTGGCCGACCAGCTTCAGACACAGGGAATTGAAGTCTTTACGGTGGTTGAGGGAACGCAATACGGACGAAAGTCGCATCAGTTCACCATCCGACCGCAATCCAGTGAAGATTACCAGGCTGTCCTGAATGCCTTGAAAGACGATGGCAAGCTTCCGACGAAGATTGTTCACCTGTGGAATCTGGCAAACGCCGGTGCTGCAGAGTCCTTGGAGGCGAGCTTCTACAGTCCACTTTATCTGGCGCAGGCCATTGGCGCACTCGGAAATACTCCGAATATAGACCTGCTGCTGGTTTCCAACCATCTCTACGATGTCACCGGCAACATGGTTATGAACCCGCAACGAGCGACGTTGATCGGCCCCTGCCGCGTGATTCCGCAGGAATATCCAAATATCTCCTGCCGTCACATCGATCTCGACCTTCTACCCGGTCATGCTACGGAAGCACAGCTTCTGTCGGGTGTGATCTCAGAAGTGGCTTCCGGCGCGGCGGACAAGATTGTTGCCTACAGAAACGGTCATCGCTGGGTACAGGTCTTTGAGCCGTTGCGTGTGCAGGCCGCTCCTGAATCGCTGCCGGTGCGGCAAAGAGGCACGTATGTGATTACCGGCGGCTTGGGTGGCATCGGATTGGTGATTGCCGAACAGTTGGCCGAGAACGCTCAGGCTAAGCTTCTCCTGATAGGAAGATCGGAGTTCCCTGAACGTGAAAAATGGGAAGAGTGGCTGGAAGTCCATGATGTCGCGGACCCGGTCAGCGCGAAAATCCGAAAGCTCGAGAGCTTGGAGAACATTGGCGCCGAGGTGCTGGTTCTCAGCGCCGATGTAAGCAATGAGCAGCAGATGCGCGCCGCTATCGCCACCGCGCAAAAAAGGTTTGGAACGGTTCATGGCGTGGTGCATACGGCAGGCATCGCTGGTGGTGGAATTATTCAATTAAAGACCGCTGAGATGGCCGATAGAGTCCTGGCGCCTAAGGTGAAAGGGGCTCTGGTGCTGGCTTCAATCTTCCGCGACGCTCCTCTCGATTTCTTTGTGGCTTGCTCTTCGCGCAGTTCCATTCTCGGCGGCTTTGGCCAGGTGGACTATTGCGCAGCCAACGCTTTTCTTGACGTCTTTGCCTCTTACAGCCATTCAACCGGCGTAACGCCCATGATCTCCGTCGACTGGGATGCATGGCAGGATGTTGGCATGTTGGTGAATAAAGCGGCTGAAGCTGGAATTGGCAACAGCGAAGGTACGAAGCAGCAGACCGGACATCCGCTGCTGGGTATGGTGAGTGTGGAATCGCCGGAGAAGGAAATCTACACCAACACTTTCAGCCCGCTGACGCATTGGGTGCTTGATGAGCATCGCATTGTGGGCAACGCCATTATTCCCGGCGTGGCTTACCTGGAAATGGCGCGGGCGGCGACAGAGAAATTCGCTGACGGGCAAACCGTCGAGATTCGGGATGCGTTCTTTCTCGCTCCGCTGGGTCTCCGCGACGATGAAAAACGCGATGTGAAAATCATCGTCGAAAAGGACGGCAAAGCTTATGCCTTCCGCGTAATCAGCAGGCCCGCCGAAGAGGCCGGCGGACAGGAGTGGCAGGAGTATGCCACGGGCAAAGTCGCCTTTGTTCCTCCTTTACCGATAAAGAAACATGACATACAAGCGATCATCGAACGCTGCAACCTGCGCCACGTTGTGCTCACCGACGATAGCAAGCGCGACGAAGATCTCGGCCCGCGTTGGCAGGCACTCAAGCGGGCTTATGTCGGCGAAAACGAATTGCTCTCTTACCTTGAATTGCCGGAGCAGTTTTCTCCCGAGTTGGAGAAACTGAAACTCCATCCTTCTTTGCTCGATCGCGCCACCGGAACGGGCAAAGAGTTTCTGATACGCGAAGGCGTGTATCTGCCGATGGGATACCGCCGGCTGAGAATGGATCGGCCGCTGGAACGAAAAATCTATGTCCACATCCGTTTCCGCGCGAATGAAGACACCAAGCGCCAGACCATCACTTTTGACATCGTGTTCATGGATGAACATGGTGAGCAACTTCTGGAGATCGAAGCATTCTCACAAAAGCGCATCAATGACATTACCGGCCAGATCAAGGTTATTGCCAATCGTCAATACCGCAGGAATGAAGAGAACCAAGCCAAAGCCGCGGCGGCCGGCAAAAACGGACTCGCCAGCGCCTACGCCGAAGAGTTACAACAGGGCATTACTTCGCGTGAAGGTAAAGAAGCGTTCCGGCACATTCTTACCTGGAGGCAGCCGCAGATCGTGGTTTCAACTAAAGACCTGCAGGCTTCCATGAATGAAGCCAAGAACAGCAGGCCAATGGCGTCCATCCTGGAGAAGGCTGCAAGCTCTGATTCCACGCTACCGAAACATGCGCGTCCTGAACTCCAGACCGCCTATATAGAAGCGGCCAACGAGTTCGAAAAAAAAATCGCATCAGTCTGGCAGAAGATCCTGGGTATTAAAGAAGTTGGCGTACATGACAACTTTTTTGATCTTGGTGGAGATTCTGTGCAGGCCATCCAGATCGTGGCCCAAATCAACCAACTGGGTTTCCAGCTTACTCCCCAGCAGCTCTTCCAAAAGCAGACCATTGCTGAGCTGGCAGAGATAGCTGCCAGTTCACAAACTATTCATGCTGAACAGGGGAACATTACAGGCGAAGTCCTGCTCACGCCGATACAATCGCGGTTCTTTGAGCAAGGCCATCCGGTCCCGCAACATTACAACCAATCGGTAATGCTGGAGGTCCCGGCCACCATCGATGCCGGATTGTTGCAACGCACTTTCCAGGCCCTGATGAAACATCATGACTCGTTGCGCACGCGTTTTGAACGAGCAGGGACAGACTGGCGGCAACACATTGTTGCTCCTGAAGATGCTGTGGCGTTTTCAGAGTTGGATTTGGCAAAGGCTTCCGGCATTGAGCGTGGCCAGAAATTCGATGCTGCGATTGCGGAATTGCAGGCCAGTCTGGACCTGGAGCAAGGGCCGGTGTTCCGCGCCGCCTTTTTCCGCTTTGGCCCCTCAGAGCCGGGCCGCCTGTTGATTATTGCTCACGCGCTGGTTGCGGACGGACTGTCATTGCGCATTGTGTTGGAGGACTTGCAGACTGTATACCAGCAATTGGCGGAAGGTAAAGAAGTTCAGCTTCCGCGCAAAACCACCTCTTACCAATACTGGGCCAAGCAACTGCACCAGCATGCCAATTCCTCGCAACTGGAAGAAGAAAGGAGTTACTGGCTGGATCCGGCACGCTCAGAGGTTCTCGATCTTCCGGTGGAGATTGCCAGCAAAGAGAACACTGTGGAATCAACCGCTGCATTCTCCATTTCTCTGGAAGCCCAGGAGACAGGCAGCATCTTGCAGGAAATCCCCAAAATCTATCACGCACAAGTCAATGAGGTGCTGCTGACTGCGCTAACACAAACTCTGAACCGCTGGGCGGGCGCAGATAGGCTCTTGGTGGACGTGGAAGACCACGGCAGAGAAGAGGCAGTCTTCTCCGATGTAAGCCTTACCCGCACAGTTGGCATGCTTGCAACCATGGTCCCTGTGCTTCTCCAATTGCAATCAGGTGCCGGGTCGGGCGACGCTCTAAAGTCGATTAAAGAGCAGGTTCGCCGCGTTCCCAGCAACGGTCTTGGATATGGCTTGCTGCGTTATCCCGGCCGGGATTCTGAAACAGCCGCAAAATTAAAGGCAATGCCACAACCGGCTGTACGATTTAATTACTTGGGACAGTTCGATCAGCCGTTGAAGAGCAATGCGGTCTTTACTCCGGTGCGCGAGCACGTAGCTCATGGGCATGATCCCAAAGCGCGGCGCAGCCATCTCTTTGAAATCACCGCCTTAATTTTTGAGGGAAAGCTGCACATTGACTGGGGTTACAGCAAAGTATCTTTCCGGGCGGAGACCATTGAAAACCTTGCGAACGAGTTTATTGAGAACCTGCGCAAACTGATTGAAGCTGCGCGCTCTACGGAGAGCGCGGAGTTTACGCATTCCGATTTCCCCCTGGCGGCATTGGACGACAAACACTTGCAGGAACTGGAGTATGCGCTGGAGATCACCGATCAGTTCAACAAGGAAACCAACGGCGCAGGTAGGGACAACGGCCACGGCCATGAGACCTTCGTAAAAATAGAAAATGTGCTGCGCCAGCATCCTGCCGTGTCTGACGTCCTGGTGACTGACCATACAGCGTATCTGGTGTTGAAGCCGGAACACCGGAAAGCCGCAAAGAAATCAATGGAGTTTGGCCTGTTCTATTTCGCGGATAGCAATGCTGATTCCACACAAGGTAAATATCGCCTTTACCTGGAAGGAGCAAAGTTTGCTGACCGGCACGGCTTCAGCTCCGTATGGACTCCGGAGCGTCACTTCCACCAGAAGGGTGGTCTCTATCCCAATCCTTCAGTACTGAGCTCTGCTCTTGCTACGGTCACCGAAAAAATTCAATTGCGCGCAGGCAGTGTGGTAATGCCTCTGCATAATCCATTGCGCGTAGCGGAAGAATGGTCCATTGTGGATAATCTCTCGCGTGGCCGCGTGGGCATTTCTTTCGTCTCCGGTTGGGTTCCGAATGATTTCGCCTTCTTTCCCGAAAGATACGCCAACAAGCGGGAAGAAATGTTCAAAGGAATTTCTGACGTGCAAAGGCTGTGGCGTGGCGGGAAGATTTCGACCCACGACGGCGCGGGCAAGATGTCGGACATCGGCATCTTCCCCAAACCCATTCAGCGTGAACTGCCCATCTGGCTTACTTGCAGCGGCAGTCCAGAGATGTTTGTGCAAGCCGGTGAGATGGGCTTTAACGTGCTTACCTCATTGCAGACTCAGCCGATAGACGAAGTGGCAGTCAAGCTGAAGGCCTACCGTGAGGCGCGCATCAAGGCAGGGCACGATCCAGAGACCGGGCATGTCTCCATGATGATGCACACTTTCATTGGACAGAACAAAGAACAGGTCCTGCAAAAAGTGCGCGGTCCACTCTCCGATTTCCTGCGCTCCCACCTTGATTTGATCAAGACCTTTACAAAAAGCCTGGAGATCGAGGCTGGACTGGACAAACCGGAACTAGTGGATTCAGTGGTCGGTTTTGCCGTCGAACGCTATTACCGGACCGCTTCTCTGATTGGGACTCCGCAAAGTTGTGTTCCGATGATTGAACGTCTGAAATCCATTGGTGTGGATGAGGTGGCTTGCCTGATTGATTTTGGTGTGGATGTGGAGTCGACTCTGGAAGGGCTGGTGCATCTGGACGCATTGAAACGGTTGTGCCAGTCAGCATCGGGTGCCAGCGTACAGGGTGCCATGGAAACTACATTGACTGCCTTCCTTCAACAGAAAGTGCCATCTAATACTCTCCCCCGGCTGGCAATAGTTGAAATTCTTCCCGCACGTGAGGAAGAAATATTGCAGACGAACAGCGTGGCTCAAGGATAGCGTGGCGCCGCGTTTAAAAGATTCCTGCTGCTGAAAATGACACCGAAAATAAAAATTGTTTTTCCCCGTCACTCAATTTGACGAGCCCAATCGACCAAGGACCCA
>DASXIL010000583.1:0-6114 GCA_036497985.1 Candidatus Angelobacter sp.
GCGCAGAAAGGAGTTCTCTTGCGCGCTTTGCGAGATGGCGGATCAGCATATGGGGAACATCAAACATCAGATCGATCAATATCCAAGCCGCAGATTCCATAATCAATCTTCCATGGCTCCGAAGAGTTAACTTTTCAATTCGCAATCGTTGGCTTCTGTTGCCGGGTTCTCGATTGGGGGAAACACGAATCTTGATCGTAGATTCTCGAGTTGTCTGTAATCCAGGAGTTCGAGGACCGTCATTACCTCTGTGGTGCTGAAATTGACCGCGCTCCGAATTTCATCCGCTAGTATTCGATAGCCATTTAAGAAAGGGATACCGAGACCTGCTCTGTCCAGGGAATCCAACGAATTAAGAAATTGCTGAATTCCAGCATTGAGTCCGTAAAGCGCCTCGTATATCTCGGTTTTCTCTATTTTCGGCTGAACGTCCGCTCTCAGGATCACATTATCCTTGTGGTTCTTTGCTATCGGCATCGTTAATATCCTCGATCTCCTGATTGCGATTGTCTGCTGGCAGTCAACTCCTCGATTCTTGCCGGAAAAAGATAAAGGCCGCGCCCCCAAAGCAATGCCTGAGAGCGCGGGTTGTCAGCGGGATGAATGCCAAAGCACATGCTTTCGGCACTCGGAAAGCATCGAAGATGCCTCACTGTGCGATCAGTTGCCAATCGAATGAGCACCCTGCGATGCCGAACCGGTCAAATGCATTTGACCGGAAATTAGTTACAGCCAGAAGCGGCCACAAAACGCAGATCGTCCTTCTCCCTAGATGTTTTTTTAACATATATAGTTAAACAATATCAACTATCATAGTTAAGATTTGACAGTAAAACTCCCGGTCGCCGCTGTCAAGGAAAATCTATAAACCATTGATTTTTACGTGCCCTGATAAGTAGAGGAATTTAACCGTGACCCGCAACCCGTGCAGGTCTGGAAAGAATAGACGTATAAAGATGCAATACAGCTCTTAAACGGTTTTCTGGACTTGTGCGGGAACGCCGTTGGGTGCTCGCTTTGTGAATTTTTCATCCGGCCATTCGGCACGACCGATTAGGTCCCCAACCTGACGCAACTTTGGCTCTACCAGCAATAGACGTTTTTGACCGTATATTTTTCGCTTCTGGTTTCGGCCGGCCAACCAGTAATCAAGCGATTTGCCAACCTGCACCGCCGGCCGCGTACCCTTTCCGCGATATGCGCTTCCATCTAACATTTCACGGATCAGTTCCTCGCGTGTGTGAGGAACCTGGGTTTGGTCCAGATAGAGCAGAATGGCTTCAATCAAGTCCATACCTGCATAGCGGGACGGCCCTCTTCTTGGCCGTTCGTGGGCCGGGGCCGCTCCGCCAAATGCAATCACCCGTTGAATGTTGGCCAGCATTTCCTCCCAATATTGCAGCAAAGCAGCCGCTTTATCGCGCTGCTCTCGCGCCAGCCGTTCGGTTTCCCGCAGCGCCGTATCAACGGTCTTTTCCTGGGGCCGGTTCTCTGGCGGTTTACGCATGGTGTTCATAGTAATTCGGGGACCCTTCCAGCAACATCGGCCAGAGCAGTCGTCTCAAAAAGATGGATCACTGAGTCTTTGAAATTATCATACGCAGGCAGAATCGAATTGTCTTTTGCATGTCCCCACCAGGTGCATTTCCAACTGAGGTCAATGGCCTCCCGGCGCGTATTGTAGGCGGCAAAATAAAGCGGGGAATCCTCCTCCTGGCAGTCGATCACGCGCTTGCAGGCCCTGGCCGTGATGTCGCAATTGCTCTTGATGGTTTTGTCCAAAACAATGCGGTCTGTGACGCCCTTGGTCGAGTGATAGTCTTTCAGCATTTGCTGAAGGGTTTCCAGCGCGCGGTTACTCGCCAACCTTACAACTCCTGAGACTTCTGCTTTGACCTTCTCTTTATGTCCTGGGCAGGAACGATTTGGAGTACTTTACCTGACTGGTTGAAGTAATCCGACTGATTCGGCTGCTTCAATTGTTTTCCCGGTGGGAGAATCATATCAATAATTTCCTGCGTAACCGGTTCTGGGGCAGGTTCACGTCTCCCCAGCGTGAACGTCCACCAGATCAGTGAAAATATGGATGCCACTTGCCTACTCCGGTCAAGCAGTGTCATGAAGGCCACTGGTACGTGACTGAGGATGAGCAAGGCCGCCGTATTTACGAACAAATAGATGCATAGCCCTGCGGCAATCTGGCGGGGGCGCATCTGCCATTCCATATTTAAGTATTTGGAGTACGCCAGCAAAATGACTAGGGCAAGCGAAAGGGCCATCAGCATTCCGCCCTGAACCGCTACTAGCACTGCAGCCTTCTTGGGAAGCGAACGCACTGTATAAAGTCCAACCGTTGCAGCGGCAGATACGCTGATAGCCAACAGAAGCCACGATGCCATCGTGCGCGGCACCCAGGAAGGCAGCGAGAAACGCGGACCACATACCCGCGTGTAGAGTTCAAACAGCGTCGCTCCAATGAGTAGCGAGGTCGCCGTGGAACCAATCGTATAACCAAGAAAGTAGAATTTTGCTGGCAAGGCCATCAGGATCGGGCTGCACACTGCCTCACAACAGGCGAAGGAACTGAACGCAGGATAAGCTTGGCGGAATAAAGGACGGAATGCTATGAGGGCGACCACGATCTGCCAGAAGGCCGTAGCCAGCCACAAATAGGCCGTGGCTTGAGGAACGTACGTTAGCGTCATTGGGCTAACCCTTTTGAAAGACGTGAACTATAATGGTTCATCAAAATTGTACCATTATAGTCAAATTGATTGGCCCCCAAGGCCAAAGCCTGCAACCAGCTACGAGAGAAGGGCGAATCGAACGAATTTTTTCACGATGGTATTTCTCCCAAAGAGGGTTCTTGCCACGAGTGGATTGTGGGAATCGGGGCGATTATAAGTGCAGGCTTCAGCCCTTCAAAATGGCAGTAAATTAGAGAAATTTTAACTGTTATAGTTAGATAGAAATAACAATAACTATTGCAACACACTCGCGAAAAGGGTACAGTGCCGACCTGCTGCTCTTCAAATGGAGGATATGCTGGAAAATGAAAACTCGGACGGTTCCTCAGCTCATCTATGCTTTTGTCCTGGTTGTTTCTCTGCTCGTATCTGTTCCGACCCGCGCAGCTACGAGTTATTCTACAGTTGCCATCGGGGGCAAAATGCTGGAATCCATTTTCGATGGCCTTACACCAAGTTGGTTCGCCAAACAAAACATGCTTCAGAAATTTGGCTCCGTTCGGTTCCGGCAGCGTACAAGATTTTCATTGCCTGATACATTACCGGAATTTGGCGCCCGGTATGTGCCGGTACAGTGCGTAGGTTGTCCGCCGACCGAGGCATGTTCCGGTCACTTCACGAAGATTATTCCCCTGCCTCCGGGTGTCGGATGTGACAACCCCATTGCCTGCCCGAGCGTGAACAACTTCACTAATGATCCGAGCGATCAAACGATACAAAATGTAGGCGAGCAAAACAGCTATTGTGGGCCAAGCTGCTGTGTAGATGCAGAGACGTGCTAAACGGCGGTGTACGCCACAAGAAAGGACATGCGATGAAGAGGATGAAGTGGGAAAAAGCAGTACTGAAAGCCGTAATAATTCTTGGCCTAGCAAAACAAGGCGTCTCGCAGCAGTCCGGCGTTGCAACTGGAATAGCGGAGCCGCACCATCAGGCGCAGTTTCAGACCGTGGCCAGTGATGGCGGATTCCGATATTGGGACAAGGGCTATTTGCTGGCTTGGGCGTTTAGCGGGACTTCCCTGGACGTCGGCCCCAACACGCCGGCAGTGATGTTCTACGACCAAAATGGGCAAGGGAAGCCGGCATATGTATGGTTTGAAGGCGCCGCGCGGGTAGGGGTGGCGGATGCGGCGGTCACCAGCAACGGCAAGCTGATTGTCTCCGGCGGCACGCGAACTCAGGAGGGGATCGTGGCCCATTACATTGCAGAAATAGGCGACGATGGCCGCGTCAAACATGTGATTCGTACAACTCCGTTTATCCCGGTTTATATCTGCGGAGGCCAGGGGGGCACGGTCTGGAGCTACGGCTTCGATCGGGACGAAAACGGCAACGGAATCGAAAGCGGCCCCATGCTCCGCCAATTCAGCTTTGAGAATGGACAGCTTCAAGCAATGCTGAACATCTCCAGCCTGAACCCCGGCTGGTCGCTGCCTGAAGGCAAATATCCGGGCGAAATCAACATGAGATGCACCGCGAGCAGCGTCGGCATTTACAACGGACGCAGCAGCGAATGGGTGCAGTTCGATTTCAGTACAAAGGTCTTGACCGTGAAGCAGGTGGATCCTTTGCCGCCGCCATCGAAACTGAGGATCACCGGTTTTGCCATGACGGATGCAGGAGACATTTTCGCAAGTTTTCATGATCGTTCAAAGGCGACGCCGATGTCCGGACTTTTTCAACTGACCTTCGATGCAGGCGGGAACGGCAAGTGGAATCCTGTTCCCGGAACCGTGGGTGCCTACTTGAAAGGATCGCCTATCGAGCGATTGATTGGAACCGATGGCACTTCCCTGATCCATACGCGAGCGCGCGATGGCCGGGTGTTCTGGTCGAAGTATGAAAAACGCTGAGTCTCAACTTGAAAAAAATGCTTGCAGAGAGGAAGAAGGAAGATATGAAACGTTCTGACGCTAAAGAAATCACCTTTGTCCGTCTTTGGATCATTGCATTCGTTCTGACAGTAATAGCCGTCGCAGCCCTTACGGTCGGGACTTCTACCGCTCCCGTGCTGGCTTTCCAGTGCTTAGACCCCTGTCTGGGAGGTGGCGGTTCTCCGGACCCGGGCGACCAGGGCTACGCCCCTGATTGCAGCCCCATTATTATTGATACCACCGGAGAGGGGTTTCATCTTACTTCGGCGGCGAATGGGGTTCACTTTGATTTGAGCGCGACCGGGTTCAAGAGTCATATTGCATGGACGGAAGCCGGTTCTACGAACGCGTTCCTGGCACTCGACCGGGACGGCAACGGCACAATTGATAATGGGAAAGAGTTGTTCGGCAACTTTACGCCGCAGTCGCAATCGCCAAGCCCGAATGGTTTTCTCGCTCTGGCAGAGTTCGACAAGCCGGAAAACGGCGGTAATGGGGATGGGGTCATCGATGCGCGTGATGCTGTGTTTTCAAAGCTAAGATTGTGGATTGACACAAACCATGACGGCATTTCGCAGCCGGAAGAGTTGCACACTTTGGCTTCCCTGGGAGTCACGTCAATTAGCCTTAATTATGTGCTTTCCATGCGGCGGGACCCAAGTGGAAATCTGTTTCATTATCGAGCAAAGATCAATCCGCACGGAACTGCGGATAATTCGCCAGCTGGGCCGAATGCTTATGATGTTTTTCTGACTGCAACAGCGAATTAAAGTCTCAGGTCTTATCGAATTGTTCTTGCTGCCGCGGCGGTCGTTTTTGCGCGGTCGCAACCAGAACCTGGGCCACACGAGGCTGCAGCATGCCCGCCAGCCACTGGGCCGATGTGTGGGAATCGGGGCGATTATAGTGCAGGTTTCAGCCCTGCCTGAGGGAATGTGCGTTTAGCGTCATCGGGCTAAACCATTGAAAAAATTAACTAATATGGTTCAGCCAAAGTCCACCACTACAGTCAAAATTTAAGGCCTTTGGGGACAGATCCAAGCCGGGTGTCGCCGCCTACGGGGCTCGTTTTTTCATTAACGCTACCCACCCTTCCCGGCTCGCATGCGCTCGCCTTCAGGGTGGGCTAACCTGTTGCGCGCCTCCGGCGCTGGCGCGTGGAGGTGTACAGGTTGCCCGCCTCCGCCGCTGGCATAGGTGGTGTGCAGGCGGTCTTCTCAGTCCTGGAACTTGAAAGCTCGAGGTTTAAAGACTTCGGGCTTTGAAGACCTGGAAGTTTGGAAGCGTAGCAATTCGAAAGCATGAGGGTGTGGCCTATGCGCTTATTGGTCAATGTACCGATTCCCGGCTAACGGAAAATGGACGTTTTAGGATTGGCGTTTGAGCAGAAGGCAGCAGGAGCTTGGGCGCATGATTTGCGGCCAGATTCCTACATTCGAAGATAAAAGAACGATGAACTGATTCGTAATTGATTCGTCAACAAAGATCCGG
>DASXIL010000584.1:0-4907 GCA_036497985.1 Candidatus Angelobacter sp.
TTACTGGGTTATGAGTTGTGGTGAGGACGGGATCAACCGCCTCTGACGTATTCAACCATCAAGCATGTTTCTTACTAACTGAGAATCCCAAACAAACTATCGGGTTGCCGCGCCGGTTCATTCTTGCAAGCTGCTTCTCAATTCATCAGCGCGGCCCGGAGCGCTGGCGAGAGTTGCAGATTAGTTACAAGCCAATGCCACCTGCATCAGCTTGTTAACATCTGATGAAATGTTGCACGCGGTAAGGGAGAGAGATTTGTCTAAGAAGAAAAAACAAGGAATCGTAAATCCCACCAGGCTTGCCTCCTTTGACAAAGAAAAGAAACTGCAAGTAATCATTGAAACCCCCAAAGGCAGCCGCAACAAGTATGCTTGGGACCCGGACCAGCAAATTTTCGCGTTGAAGAAGGTTTTGCCAGAAGGAATGGCATTTCCGCACGACTTCGGATTTATCCCGTCAACGGAAGCCGAAGACGGAGATCCAATTGACGTTTTGGTCTTGATGGACCAACCTGTGTTCACCGGATGCATGGTGAAGGCGCGCCTTGTTGGAGTGATTGAAGGGCAGCAGACGGAAAAGGGCAAATCAGAGCGCAATGACCGCTTGCTAGCCGTGGCAGAATCCAGCCACACGCATTCCAACATCAATTCCTTGAAAGACCTCAATAAAGACCTGCTGAAAGAATTGGAAAAGTTTCTTGTGAATTACCACGCAAATGACGGCGCCAGCTTTAAAGTGCTGGCAATGAAAGGTCCTGATGCGGCGACGAGTTGCTTGAAAAATACCAGAACTTAGCAGCAGTTGCCATAAGTTGGCATCTCAGCTCTGCCGCGCCGGTAAATTTCAGCAGCTAACTTTCAGCCAACAAACTAGGAGCCGGACTATTAAGGGCGTCGTTATGCTGCCTTTGGCCGGGGACTCTTCCCGCTCCCGTGGGACTCGCCAGTGGTCTTCGATAGATCCGCGCCTTTGCGCTCTCCTCCCAGCCACGTGATCAGCGCCACCAGGCTTGCGATGATCACCACTGTCCATGTGAGCACCGGAGCAAAGCTGCCTCCATAACGTTCTTCAGCAAGCTTGGCCTGGATCACTGAGTTGCGTGAGGAAAGCAAATTTCCTAATTGATAAGCAAGACCGGGAAATGTTCCGCGCACTGCCGGCGGGGAAAGTTCATTCAAATGTGCAGGAACAACTCCCCATGCGCCCTGCACCATAAACTGCATCAGGAAGCCGCCGAGCGCAAGCAGCGCGACGCTATTGGCAAAAGCCCACAGCGGAATACAAGGAATGGAACAGAGCGCGGCAATCACAATGGCTTTGCGCCGGCCAATCTTCTCTGACCACGAACCAAAGATCACTCCGCCCAGCAATGCGCCAATGTTGTAAATGATGGCAATTAACCCTACGGTTTTTGGACTGAAGCCATGGTTCTTTTGCAGGAATGTGGGATACAGGTCCTGCGTGCCGTGGCTGAAGGAGTTGAAAGCAAACATCAGCACGATGAGAAAAAGAAAGTTACCGCCAAACATGAGCACATCCTGGCGAAGATTTCGTTTTTCTTTAACGCGAGTCTGCCCTTCCAGAAAGGCGGGCGACTCATCGACCTTGGTGCGAATATAAATGACAAGAAATGCGGGCAGCGCGCCGATCACAAACATCCCGCGCCAGCCGACGTAAGAAAACAGCGTCCCATAAACCAGAGCGGCCATCAGATAACCTACGACGTAACCTTCCTGCAACAGGCCGGAGAAGAAGCCGCGGCCTTCCTTGGGCAGCGTTTCAAACGCCAGAGCCGCGCCCACGCCCCACTCACCGCCCATCGCTATGCCAAAGAGGGCGCGCATGATGAGAAATGTATGCAGCGACGGCGCAAAGGCGGAGCCAAGCTCGAAAATGGAATAAGCGATGATATCGATCATCAAGGTAGGGCGGCGGCCAAAACGGTCAGCCATCATGCCGAAGAGAAACGCGCCCACGGGACGCATGGCCAGCGTAATAAAGATGGCTTCCGCAATGGCAGAAACCTTAGCGTGGAAGTCAGCACTGATGGCAGTTACGCAGAAGACCAGGATGAAAAAGTCAAAGGCGTCAAGAGACCAGCCCAGAAAGCAGGCAATGAAGGTGTTTCGCTGGACCGAGGTAAGGTTCTGCAAGCGCCGAAAGAAGCCCATGCGTTTATCCCCCGTAAGAGCTGGGCAAGCTGCGTTAACTGCCACCGGGGCCCAGTTGAGCCACGCAAATCCAACTCAATTCCTTTGATGTTTAAACGAACTGAGGCGATGTAATGGGCTTCTTTGGCACTAAAAAGCTTGCAACGGCAGGGCGTTTCCCCGCACTACTCAGTAAGCAGTGCATTGTGCCGCGATATGAATACCGGCTTGCCGGCCGGGGAAATCCGGCGATGACGGTTTTGCGCAGACCGGCTAGAAATCCGGGTGTTTACCTGCAAGTAACGGTGTATACTTCTGCCAACTGCCCGACCGTGCCCTGATTAAAAAGTAGGCCCATGAAACCAGAGGATCCTAAAAGGATATCTGACGCACCCACGATTGGTGTAAGCCGGTCGCCCATGGCGACGGGCGCGAAGCGCGCTGTGAGCGCCACCGCCAATATCCTTGAAGTAGGACAGGTGCTGGGAGGACGCTTTGAGATCCAGGAAATGCTCGGCATCGGCGGCATGGGCGCGGTTTACAAGGCCTATGATCGCGACATTGACCGGGTCATCGCACTCAAGTGCATCCGTCCTGAACTGGCGAAAGATCCGGAAATAACGCAGCGTTTCACCCAGGAACTGCTGCTCGCCCGCCAGATTGCCCATAAAAATGTAATCCGGATTTTTGACGTCCGCGACTCCGGCGGACTGAAGTTCATCACCATGGAGTACGTTGAGGGGCGCGATCTCGGCAGCCTCGTTGAATCCAAAGGCAAGCTCCCGATTGCCGAATCCGCCGCCATCGTGATGCAGATTTGCAGCGGCCTGGCCTGCGCTCATGCGGAAGGCGTGATCCATCGTGACCTGAAACCCAGCAACATCATGGTGGAACCGAATGGCCGCGTGGTGGTGATGGATTTTGGGTTGGCACGGGCTGACCACATCGGCCAGATGACGCAGACCGGCGCTGTGATGGGCACGTATCAATATATGTCGCCGGAACAAGCCAAAGGCGCAAAGGTGGACGCGCGCTCTGACATTTTTACCGTCGGCATCATTCTTTATGAGCTGCTCACCGGCAAGACGCCTTATGCCGCGGACAGTGCCATGGCCAGCCTGCTCAAGCGCACACAGGAAGCGGCTGTACCTCCATCGCAGATCGATCCGGCAATTCCCCGCCCTTTAAGCGGAATTGTGGCCAAATGCCTGGAGCGCGATGCAGCAAAGAGGTATCAGACGGTTGACGATCTCCTGAACGACCTGAAAGCTTTTCAGGGCGGCAGCGCTGTTTCGCCGGCAGTGCCGCGAGTTTCGCAGAAAATGCTTTGGCTTGTTGCCGGCTTTGTGCTCGCCGGGCTCATCACGATTGCAGCGATTGTGAAGTGGTCAAATTCCAGCACGGGAAGCTCTGCAACGGCTGTCCATCCGACAGTAAAAGTATTGCTGGCCGATTTCCAGAACAACACGTCTGATTCTGTGTTCGACGGCACGCTGGAATCGAGTTTTGCTCTGGCCATGGAAGGGGCGCCGTTTATCAGCGCGTACAACCGCACGCAGGCGCGCAAAACGCTTTCTACGATTGATCCGGCAGCGAACCTGCTGAATGAAGCCGGCGCAAGCCTGGTGGCGTTGCGTGAAGGCGTGAATGTGGTCATCAGCGGCGCGGTAGAGAAGCTGGGTAACGGCTACAAAATTTCCTGCAAAGCCGTGGACCCGGTTAGTTCAAAAACGCTGGGCTCGGCTGAAACGGAGACCAATGCAAAAGCGGGGGTACTGCAGGCTGTGGCGCAACTGGCCGACAAGATGCGCCGTCTCCTGGGCGACACTACTCCCGATTCTTCACGGCTTCAGCAACAGGAAACGGTGACCTCAAGTTCGCTTGAGGCCGTTCATGAATATGCCGTGGCGCAGGACCTGCAATTTTCCGGCAAGTGGGAAGATGCGCTGCCACATTACTCCAAGGCCATTGAACTCGACCCGAATATGGGCCGCGCTTACGCTGGTATGGCCGCCATGAGCGCGAACATGGGCCGCAAAGCTGACGCGGAAAAATATTATCAAACAGCCATGGCGCATATTGATCGCATGAGCGACCGCGAAAAATATCGCACACGCGGAGGCTACTACCTGATGACGCGGCAGCCGGACAAAGCAATCCAGGAATTCAATGCGCTGGTGGAGCAATATCCGGCAGATGCCGCCGGTCCCACAAACCTTGCACTCTCTTATTTCTATACGCGCGACATGCAGAAGGCCATGGAACAGGGTAGGCGCTCCGTGGACCTTTCCCCAAAGGCCGTTCTGCAACGCACCAATCTGGCACTCTACTCCATTTATGCCGGCGATTACGCCTCAGGGGCGAAAGCCACGCAAGAGGTGCTGAACGCGAACCCAAATTCCGCCGACGCGCTGGGCGCTTTGGCTATTGCGCAGACAGGTCTGGGAGATTTCAACAGCGCAACTGCAACTTATAAGAACCTTGAAGCGCTGGGTGCGCGTGGCGCGTCCATGGCCAACCTTGGCCTTGCCGATATGGCCGAGATGCAAGGACGCAACGCAGAGGCTGTTGCGGTGTTAGAAAAAGGCATTGCCGCCGACGTTGCAGCAAAAGAGTCCGGTGGCGCGGCCGCCAAGACCATTGCGCTGGGCCAAGCTTATCTTTTGCAACAAAACGAGAAAAAGGCGCTCAGCGCCGCTGATAGCGCCATCAAACTGGATTCGCAGCCCAGCGTGCTCATGGCAGCGGGCGAGCTT
>DASXIL010000585.1:0-3449 GCA_036497985.1 Candidatus Angelobacter sp.
CGAGACTCAGATTAAAGTTACTTCTTCTCTGGCGGTTGCGCAACTGGTGGAGGGGAAACGGTGTAAACCACCTCCCCCGGGCGGGCATAGCGAAGTCGCTCACGCGCTTCCTTTTCAATGGTTTTGGGGTCGGTCTTTAAAGCTTTAATTTCTTGTTCCATTCCGCCGTTTTGTTGTTGCAAGGCCTTAATCTGCCGATCAAGTTCGCGCGATTCCCGCCGCTTTTGATTATAGTCCATGAGTCCATTAGCGCCGAACACCGCGTAGTATCCAACCACACAAAGCAAAATGCCGATGCCAGTCGCCGCCAGCTTGTGGCGTAAACGATAAAGGTGTTCCCTTCCGCTTTTAATTTTCTCAGGCATTATTCTTTGATCCAATCACGCGCTGCGGCGGACAATTTTTCCAAACCTTTTTCCGACCCGGCTTCAGAATAAATCCGAACCACCGGCTCCGTGCCAGACACGCGATAACAAACCCACGATCCATCGTCCATGATCAACTTAAGCCCGTCTGCCCGGCCCACTTGCGTTACCTGGTGACCAGAGAGTTCGGTTGGATCGCTCTTCATCTTACTAGTGAACTTCGCTTTGAGTTCCGGCGTCAAGCTGAAGTTTTCTCTTCGGGCATAAAAGGAACCAACTTTGCCAAATAAATCTTTGATCTGCTCACCAATTGACATTTTTCGGCTGGCTACAGCTTCACAACACAGTAGCCCAGCAAGGATGCCATCTTTTTCTGGAACGTGATTTCGAATGGAAAGACCGGCGCTCTCTTCCCAACCGATCGCGATCTTGTCTTGTTTGATCAACTCGCCAATGTATTTGAAGCCGACTGGGGTTTCATGCAGCGGAACTTTGTGGTGCTCCGCCAGAGCATTAATCATGTTGGTAGTAGAAACGGATTTGGCGACCCCGTTTTTCCAGCCGCGGCTCTCAACCAGATAATCGAATAAAACCGCTATGACGTAATTGGGCTGAATAAATGTGCCGTCCTGGTCCACAATCCCAAAACGATCGGCGTCTCCGTCCGTGGCAATACCGATGCGAGCGCCCATCTCTTTCATCTTCTGGCGCATTTCATTCAGAAGATGGTCTTCTGGTTCAGGCGCATGGCCGCCAAAAAGCACGTCACGGACGTCATGAACGGTGGAAACGGAAATGCCGGCATCACGCAACAGCTCGTCGGAGTAGCCCCGAGCCGCGCCCCAAAGCGGATCGAATACAATCTTCAATCCCGAATTCCGGATCAGCTCGAGATTGATAATTTCCTTGAGCCGCGCCAGATAAGCTGGCTTGGGATCGATGGCAGCGGCCTGCGCTTTCGATGCTTTACTCGAAACGTCGCCGTTGGCAGCGATCAGCGCTTCAATGGCGCTGGTGGCTTCCGGCAAAGCAGGAGCGCCGTCGGGGGTAGAGAACTTAATGCCGCTATATTCCGGAGGGTTATGTGATGCAGTGAAGTTGATGGCACCGTCGGTCCTGGATCGGATGACTTCGTAAGAAATTGCAGGCGTGGGTGCGGGCTCAGCAATAACCAATGGCTGCACTCCAAATGAGCTAAGCACTTCAGCGGCTATGCTGACAAAACGCTCTCCCATATAGCGCGGATCGCGCCCAACAATCACTCGAGCGCCGGCCGGCTTCTTGGAAGCTACATACTTCGCAATGCCGGTAACGGCCCGGCGAACATTCGCCACGGTGAATTCCTCGGCAATAATCGCCCGCCAGCCGGAAGTACCAAACTTAATTGTTGTGCTCATAGGAGAACTTCGATTAGTTGCAATCTGCCGTGAAATGGTTTCAAACGGATATTAACGATATTAACTCTGCCGGTACAAGAATGCGCTCGACCATCGCTGATTGATAAACTCTGGCTGAGGGATCTATGACGAACGCGCAAATTATCCTCACCACCGCCGGGTCGCAGGAAGAAGCCGCCAAAATCGCTCATGCGCTGGTAGAGCGCAGATTGGCCGTGTGCGTCAACATTGTGCCGCAAATCGGATCGGTTTACCGGTGGCAAGGCAAGGTGGAAACGGCGCAGGAATGGCTTTTGCTGATCAAAACTCAGGCCAAGCTTTATGAACGTGTTCGCGATGCGCTGAAAGAACTGCATTCCTATGACCTTCCAGAGTGTGTGATGCTGGAAGTTGCCGCCGGTAGCCTTGAATATCTGGATTGGATCGACAAGAACACAGGCTAACCACAGAGAAGCACAGAGGTTCACGGAGACGGCCCCCAACGAATGAATTCAAGCAGCGCTTTTGCGGATCTGGCATCACCTATTCTTAGTTTTGTTCTCCTCCGTGTTCCTCTGTGCCCTCTGTGGTAAAAACTTTTTAGATCGCCGCCAGCGCCTGGTTCAGATCGGCCAAAAGATCTTCAACGTCCTCAATGCCGACTGAAATGCGCACCATACCATCTGTAAGCCCGATTTCTTTTCTTCCTTTTTCTCCCAGGGCGGCGTGCGTCATGGTGGCCGGATGCGAGATCAATGTTTCCACGCCTCCCAGGGATTCTGCCAGTGAGCAGACGCGCACCTTGGCCAGCATTTTTTTGGCGTTCCGAAATGAACCGGTCTCAAATGTGATCATGGAGCCAAAGCCGGTCATCTGGCGCTTGGCCAGGGCATGCTGCGGATGATCGGAGAAGCCGGGATAAAGCACCTGCTTCACCTTAGGATGGTTGCGCAGAAAATCGGCGACGGCGCGGCCATTCTCATCGTGCTTTTCCATGCGCACGGCCAGCGACTTTACTCCGCGCAGCACCAGCCAGCATTCGAAAGGTGAGAGTATGGCTCCGGAAGCTTTCTGCATAAAAGCCAGTTTTTCTGCATGAATTGGCTTGGTTGCGGCAATCACGCCTCCCAGCCCATCGCTGTGGCCGTTCAGGAATTTTGTGGTGGAATGCATCACCATGTCCGCGCCAAATTCGAGTGGACGCTGGAAGTAAGGCGACATAAAGGTGTTGTCCACTACTACTTCAGCGCCGCCGGCGTGAGCAATCCGGGAGACCTCTCTGATATCGGTCAACACCATCAGCGGATTGGTAGGGGTTTCAATCCAAACGATGCGAGTATTCCGACGCATGGCTTTCTTTACCGCGTCCAAGTCAGAAGTGTCGACATAACTGAACTCAACGCCGTAATTGGCCATCACTTGATTAAAAAAACGAGGCACTCCGCCATACACATTGTGTCCGCAAATCAGGTGATCTCCCTGTTTCATAAAGCACTGCGTCACTGCCGTTACGGCAGCCATGCCGCTGGCAAAGACGTGCGCAGAATTTGCGCTTTCCAGCGCGGCAAGATTGATTTCCAGCTGGGTGCGCGTTGGATTGGAAACCCGTGCGTACTCGTATCTTTTATTCTTCCCTACTTCCTGCTGGACGTAAGTTGACGTAGCGAAAATAGGGACAACGATGGCTCCAGTGGAAGGATCAGGTTCC
>DASXIL010000586.1:0-4070 GCA_036497985.1 Candidatus Angelobacter sp.
CCAACGCTTTGCGCAGCTTTTCCAGGCATCGCCCCCGGATGAACCCAATGGATCCGGTGGCAAGGCCCATGCGCCGGGCCACTTCAGCATACGGTAGCGGCGGCTGTTCAAAGAAAAGTAGCTGGACCAGTTCCCGGTGCCGTGGCTCCAGCCTGGCCACCACGTCCCGAACAATTTGTTCTTCTTCTAACTGAAAAAGCGTTTCCGCCGGAGGTATGGAAGCCAGCCCTTCCGCTACGTCAGGTTCCATGGCATCCAGTTCAACATGGCTGGATTGCTTCTTCTTCCACCGATAAGACTGGCGGATGGTTACCGTAATCAACCAAGATCGCAGCGATTGTACGTTTTTCAATTGTGGAAGACAGTTCATTACTTCAATGCATACCGATTGAAAAACGTCGGCAGCGTCAGTCGATGATGCCCCGTACTTGATGGGGATTGAAAATATCAGGCGTTTGTATTTATCAATCAGGTCTTCCCACGCTTTAGGATCGCCCTGAATGCAGCCCTGTACGAGCCATTCATCTTCGCCCATCTCCGCGCCATCGTTGCAGAAACACTGTTCGATGTCGCTTTCATTAAGGAGCGGCGGCTGACCTGCAAGTACAGTGGCCGTGATGGTGGATGTGTAAACTTCTGAGGATTTCATTTCCATTTCCTGTCTTTGATTTCAATGTTCTATTTCAGGCAGGAGCAACTGACGTGCTCCACCCACATCTGCGCCCGCAAGAAAACAGGTTTCCGAGTTCACTGGTAAGGGAAACTCTGGGCTACGGACACACTTCGGGTATGGAAAGAATCAAATGCGGAGAGGAACGGCAAAACTGGAGAAGGCCGACTGCAGTGGAGCTATGTCATGAATAAATCCGGAAAAAATCATGCTGCGTGGCTGAACATTTGTGCAAAGAAGCCCAGGGAACAATTTAAGGATCCCGGCAAAAACAAAAAACATTCCCGTTTCAAAGAGTACAGAAATCAAATGGGATTCCATGTCGCCAGTGGCCACGGGAAAGTTGTCCAGGCTATCGAGCTGCATAAATGGCGAGAACACGGCCATCAGCACGATCAAGACAAGCACGATTTTTGGCATCTTGCGTTGCATAAATCTAAGCCGCGGCGTTCATGGAAAAGCACCGGTCGCCTAAATTCGGCGACTGCGGTGACTATAGCACCACGGTAATCAACCGCAATAATCTAAGCTCAATTGACCTGAAAATGAGGTCCCTTGACGGCACTAGAACCACGGCTAAATACATGATTGCAAGCAGTTTATCTACCATAACAAAATAACACCATCACGGCCCGCATGGCCGATCACTTTTTAGAGTTTCTAACAAAAATGTGGCAAAGTGGAGGCAATTCGGCTTGTTGGTTATATTTTTCTTGCTTCAGGAAACCACTATATTAGTAGCGGCCACGCTTTTCGAATTTCGTAATGGCACGCGTCTCCAACTGGGAGATCTGTGACTTTTGAAATTCATCGGACTTCTGTTAGACCCAGCTATGGAGTTGGTTCAAGCAGGGAAGGAGAGCGGGGGAGCGAGTGGGGAAATAGCACGTTCTCCCGCTACTTCAATGCATTGGGAATGGAGAAGTTTCCAGATCCAGCCCCAACTGCAGCCGGGCTGCCTCACTCATCTTGCTGGGATTCCACGGCGGCTCAAAAACCACTTCAACGTTCAGTTCCTTCACCGTGGGCAAATCTGAAATCTTTCGCTGAATATCTGACTTAAGCACATCCGCCATACCGCATCCCGGCGCGGTCATCGTCATCTTAATATCAATTTTATTTCCTTCGTGAATGGGAGCGATATGGCAATCGTAAATAAGCCCAAGATCTACTACGTTGACTGGGATCTCCGGATCATAGACAGTCCGCAGTTTGTCCCAAACCAACTTTTCGCTGAACTCCTCCGGGGCATCCGCTGCTGCGGATGTCGGCGTCAGCCCTAGTGCGTCCGCGTCTTTGGCGTCCACCCGCACCATGTAGCCGATGTCGGTCATCACCGTATAGCTGCCGCCAAGGGCCTGCATCAGGCGCACTTTGGTTCCCGCAGCAAGACGGTGGGGGATCCCGCTGGGGATTTGCGTGGCATCAACTTCACGCGATAGCTCGATTTGTTCGTTAGATGCCATTATCTCTACTCAGTTGAGACAGCTTCCTGATCGCCCTTGAGTGCTGCTCGCAACGCATGCCAGGCCAGCGTCGCACACTTTACCCGCAGGGGAAATTCTGAAACACCGGCAAAAACCGCCAGCTTTCCCATATCTTGTCCATCACCGGCATGGCCAGTCACAAGGTCGTGAAATTTTGTAAAAATACCCTCCGCTTCAGTCTCTGTCTTGCCTTTGAGCATCTGCGTCATCATGGACGCCGATGCTTTGGAAATGGCGCATCCGCTGCCCTGAAATCCAATATCGCTGATTGCGCCGCCCTGCACATCTATATACACCGTGAAATGGTCGCCACAGAGCGGATTGAATCCCTCAGCCTTGTGGTTAGCGGTCTCAATCGCGCGGAAGTTTTTGGGCTTCTTGCTGTGCTCAAGAATCACTTCCTGATAAAGCTCGCGTAGTTCGCGAACGTCAGACATTAGCCCAGCACCTCTTGCACCTTGCGGATTCCCTTCACCAGCGCGTCAACTTCTTCGCGCGTGTTGTAAAGACCAAAGGACGCGCGCGCGGTGGCGGGGATGTTGAAACGCTGCATCACCGGCTGGGCACAGTGGTGTCCGGTGCGGACTGCGATGCCTTCGGTATCCAGGATCGTACCGATGTCATGAGGATGAATGTCTTCCATCACAAATGACAGCACTCCCGCTTTTTCCTTCGCCGTGCCGACCACTCGCACTCCCGGAATCGCTTCCACGGATTTCGTGGCATAGGCTAGCAGGTCGGCTTCGTGCTGCTCAATCTGCTCCAGTCCCAGACTGTTCAGATATTCCAGTGCCGCACCCAGTCCGATGGTGTCGGCAATATTCGGCGTGCCGGCTTCAAACTTATAGGGCAAACGGTTGTAAACCGTCTTATCAAAGGTAACGGAGGCAATCATGTCTCCGCCGCCCTGCCACGGCGGCATTGCTTCCAGAAGCTTGGCCTTGCCGTACAGAATACCGATGCCCGTAGGACCATAGATTTTGTGGCCGGAAAGAGCATAGAAATCGCAGTCCAGGGCTTGCACATCTACTGGCATGCGCGGCGCTGCCTGCGCTCCATCCACTAAAACAGGAATGTTGTGCGCGTGCGCCAAGCGAACAATCTCACGCACAGGATTGATCGTGCCCAGAGCGTTGGAAAGATGGCCGATGGCCACAATCTTCGTCTTTGGACCCAGCAATTTCTCGAATTCATCCAGCTGCAGTTCGCCGCGATCATTGATGGGCGCAACACGAAGGCGAGCGCCCTTCTCTTCGCAAAGCAACTGCCAAGGCACAATGTTGGAGTGGTGCTCCATGGCGGTAATCAGGACTTCATCGCCGCTTCCGACGTTCTTACGGCCGTAAGTCTGCGCGACAAGATTGATCGCTTCCGTGGTGCCACGGACAAAAATGATTTCCTTTGTGTCGGCGGCGTTCAGGAACTTCTGTGCGGCTGCGCGGACTTTTTCATAGGCTTCCGTCGCCCGCTCTGAAAGCGTGTGGACTCCGCGATGGATGTTGGAATTATCACGCCGGTAATAGTTTTCAATCGCTTCAATCACCGCCAGAGGCTTCTGCGTTGTGGCGGCGTTATCCAGATAAACCAGCGGCTTGCCGTGCACCGTTTGATGCAGGATGGGGAAATCCTTGCGGACCTTCTGTAGGTCGTAAGTTGAAGCCGCATGAATTCTTTCGGGAAACTTGGCGACTGTGCTCATCCCACTTCCTCCCAATTCCGTTCTGCGCCTTCGGCTGAACGAGGACCGGCGAATGTGGCATCTTCCGGCATTCCGGCCACGACGAGCTTTTCCAGATGATCGCGCACCTGCGGCGAGTTCATTCGATCCAGACACTCATTGGCAAACGCCAGCAACAGAACGTGGCGGGCTGCGGCTTCTGCCAGGCCGCGTGAGCGCAGGTAAAACAACGCAT
>DASXIL010000587.1:0-4106 GCA_036497985.1 Candidatus Angelobacter sp.
CATGCGGCAAAGATGGACAGTCAGTGCCGGTGGGTGTTGGCATTCCAACGCTGAAGCTGGACAGCATGACCGTTGGCGGAACCGCACGATGAAAGTCCTGGCAGAATAATGGCAACAAATACGCAAACAGTTAGTGAAGTTGACACAGAGCTGCGTGATCTGGCGGCGAGCGTGGTTTCACGCGCGATGAAAGCCGGCGCAACCGCTGCAGAAGCCGTGGTGCGTGAAGGCTCAGAGTTTTCCACCGTGGTGCGCATGGGCGATGTGGAAACGCTGAAAGAATCAGGATCGCGCATCATTGGGCTGCGCACGTTTCTTGGCCAGCGCTCTGCCAACACATATTCCAGCGACTTTTCCAGGGACGGAATCCAGCGGCTGATCAGTGGAGCGCTTGAGCTGGCGCGAGTGACATCTGAAGACGTTTTCGCCGGCATTCCAGAGCCAGACCAGTTGGGCTCTTTGGGCGATCTCAAACTTTATTACGACGATGTATATTCTCTTCCGCCGGAGCAGCGTATTGATTACGCGCGCAAAGCCGAGCGCGCTGCGTTGGAAGCCGATCCGCGAATGAAGAATTCCGATGGCGGATCGTTCGATGCGGCCATTGGCCACAAAGTGCTGGCCAATTCGCACGGTTTCGTCGGTGAATTCCGCCGCTCGTATTGCTCTGTCTCCGCGGCGCCCATTGCACAGGACGAGCAGGGCAACATGCAGCGCGATTACTGGTATGCGCTGGCACGCACGCTGGCAAAGCTGGAGTCTCCTGAAGCGGTGGGACGCGAAGCCGCGCGCCGCACACTGCGCCGGCTGGGCTCGCGCAAGATCAAGTCCACGCAAGTCCCAATTGTGCTTGATCCCATAGTTGCAGAATCGATTCTGGACAACATCTTTGACGCTGTTGATGGCGATGCTATCTATCGGCAGTCGTCGTTTCTGGCCAACAAACTGGGCGAGCAAGTGGCGGCCAGCAACATCACAGTTGTGGACGACGGCACAATTCCCGGCGGCTTTGGCACCGAACCGTTTGATGGTGAAGGCGTCCCAACGCGCCGAACAGTGGTCATCGAGAATGGCGTGTTGAAGTCTTATCTGCTGAACACTTACACGGCGAAAAAGCTGGGGATGAAGACAACCGGCAACGCATCGCGCGGACTGGCCGGAACGCCGGGGATCGGTTCGGGAAATTTCTATCTGCAAAAGGGCGACCGCACGCCGCAGCAGATTATCGGGGACATCAAGCAAGCGCTTTATGTGTTCCAGTTTCTCGGCTTTGGCGTGAACATGGTTACCGGCGATTTTTCCCGCGGCGTGAGCGGCCTGTGGATTGAAAACGGCGAGCTTACGTATCCGGTGGAAGAAGTCACAGTGGCCGGGAATCTCAAGGACATGCTGAACAACATCTCTGAGATTGGCAATGACCTGGAGTTTCGCGGCTCGACTGCTGCGCCGACGCTGCAAATTGATGGCATGATCATCGCGGGCGAGTAGCGGCTTTACCTCAGCGGCTGAAGCCGATTGCAGATTGGCTTTACCGCAGGCATAAATGCCTGCTCCACCCCGTGAGAGCCAGCCGCTTGGAGAAACATAGCCATTCATTCTGAAGTCCTGTGTTTGGATCGCAGCGGCGGAGAGGTTAGAATTTCCGCCATGGGCGATTCCGAAAACGATCCGGTATTTTCTCCATCTGCCGAACAGACTGAAAGCCGCAACTGGATTCCCATGGTGGCTGGCGGAGTGTTTGTGCTGGTGCTGATCGTTGGCGTGGTCCTGCTCACGCGCGCGGGAAAGCCCGCAGGCACTGCGCCCGGTGATCCTAATCTGGCAAAGCTCCAGGTTTCCGGGCTGCACATGGCCACGGCGGAAAACTTTGCCGGCGGATCGGTAACGTACATTGAAGGCAAGCTCGCCAACGGCACTGACCGCAAGGTGACCGCCGCGAGCGTCCAGGTGATCTTCAAGAATTCTCTGGGTGAGATCGCGCAAAAAGATACGCTCCCTGTTACGGTTCTGCTGCCGAATGTTCCATACGTCGATTACGGATTGATCGATCGCGCTCCGCTTGCTCCCGGGCAGACACGCGATTTCCGCCTTACGCTGGAACACGTCACCACCGACTGGGACGGCCAGGTCCCGACGGTGAAGGTGGTCTCGATTGCTTATTAGCAAATAGCACTTAGCAAATGGCAATTAGCCAAAACAACTGCAAAACCTAACCGCGGATCAACGCGGATGAGCGCGGATTTTCGCAAAATCCATTTACCACTGATTCTCACTGAGAACACTGATCAAAAAACTTCTTACCAGGATGAACACCGATTTCACGGCTCAATTCGTTCTTTAGAAAAGCAGTGTTTAGAAAATCAGTTCTGACAATCCGTAACATCCGTGATCATCTGTGGTGCGATTTTGGCTAAATGCCAATTGCCAGCTGCCAATTGCTAATTGCTATTTGCCAAATGCTAAATCCCACTTGCCTGTAAAATACCAACTGATGGCAGAACTCAAAACAATCCGGCTTACGGAGCAGGTAAAAGCTGCGGGTTGAGCAAGCAAGCTGAGTCCGGCGGCGCTGGACGCGGTGCTTGGGAAATTAGCCCGGCAAAATGACCCTAACGTGCTGGTTGGCTTTGACACAGCCGACGACGCCGGAGTGTATAAAATTTCCGCCACGCAGGCGCTCGTTCAGACCGTGGATTTTTTCACGCCTATCGTTGACGACCCATACACTTTCGGCCAGATCGCGGCCACCAATTCCCTGAGCGACGTTTACGCCATGGGCGGACGCCCCTTGTCCGCGCTGGCCATCGTCTGCTTTCCCGATAAAGGCGATCTCGACGTCCTGCAGCAGATTCTTGCCGGCGGCCTCTCCAAGATGATGGAGGCCGGATGTGTCGTGATCGGCGGCCACAGTGTGCGCGATCCTGAAATCAAGTTTGGCTACTCCGTCACCGGCATGATCCATCCGCAGAAAGTCTGGGCCAACTCCAACGCGCAGATCCTGGACGCGCTCATTCTCACCAAGGGCCTGGGGACGGGCGTGATCTCCACGGCCATCAAGCGCGGTGAAGCCAAACAGGAATGGATTGACTCCGCCACCCAATCCATGACCACGCTGAATGCGCGCGCCGCTGAAGTTGCCGCGTCGGGCAAGTTCACGGTACACGCCGCCACGGACATTACCGGCTTCGGCCTCATCGGCCATGCGCGGGAGATGGCCGCGGGCAGCGGCGTTTCCGTGCGCATCAACTCCGCCAACGTTCCTCTGCTGGCAGGCGCCATGGACTGCGTGCGCGCCGGCTTCATCCCCGGCGGCCTCAACAATAACCGCGACTTCGCGGAATGCATGGTCAGCTATGGTGAGAGCGTCCCGGCAGAAATCCGGACCATTCTTTTCGATCCCCAGACCGCCGGCGGATTGCTGCTCTCCGTTGCCCGCGCTGATACCGCCGCGCTGCTCGATGCTCTAAAGACTGCCGGTGTGCCAGCCGTGGAGATCGGCGAAGTGCTTCCTTCAGGGAAGCCGTTGATACAGGTGGTTTAGGGGTTAATGAAGCCGCGCGGCGCAAATTCGTCGCGCTTCAACCTGTCATCCTGAACGAGCGGCCTGCCGGGAGTGAAGGATCTAAATCGCCACAACCGATTCCTACCTTTTCCTACCTTTCAATTACCAATCAATTACCAAATTACCCGATTACCAAATCTCCGTGCCCCCCTCCCCTCCCCTCCCCGTGTATCCCAGGTCATCCCAGAACGGCGTAGGTTTCAGCCCCATCGTTACGTTTCATCCCCGATTGGCGTAGACTTCAGCGATCAGGCTTCGATTGGCGTAGGGTTGAGCAAGAATTGCGTAAGCGCTCGTGGCGGCTGCGGAGCTGTTGGGATTGGTTCTTCTGGCTAGCTGCTAATTGCCATTTGCTAATTGCTATTTTTCAATGATCGGCGCGCTTCCACCCCTTGGGGCTACGAAACTATAGCTCTTTTCTTCGCCCATATCAATTGCGAATAAGGACAATACGGGATGCGGCGATTTCGCAGGGAGCACTATGTCAGGTTTCATATTTTTAAGGCTTCACGCAAGCCCAGCGCCAGCGCGTTAGAGCGCCTCA
>DASXIL010000588.1:0-9576 GCA_036497985.1 Candidatus Angelobacter sp.
AGTCATTGATGAGGTATCGGGTTTCAAAGTTATCTGTTGCGTCCAGAATTAAATCGGTGTCAGCAAGCAGTTGCTCGATATTCTCCGGCGTTAGATCAGCTACCACCGGCGTGGTCTGAACTTCAGAGTTGAAAGCGGCAATCTTGCGTGCAGCGGCCACGGCTTTGGGTAGAGATTCGGCGGCATCGGCTTCATCAAATAACGATTGGCGTTGGAGATTGCTGGGCTCAACGTAGTCGCGATCGATGATCGTTAAATGCCCAACACCCGCCCTCGCTAGCAGACCAGAAACACAAGCGCCGGTCGCGCCGCAGCCGACAATCACAACCCGCCCTTTGGCCAGCCGCTGCTGTCCTTCCGGCCCGATCCCGGGAAAAAGCACCTGGCGCGAGTATCGATCCTCAAACTTCATGCCACATTTATTATAGGTGTTTGAAGGCTAAGGGGTTTATACGTTTCGTTGCAGGGCAGCTTACAATGCTGAGAAAAGCTTGCGTGCAACTAAGGTCTACTCTGCTGCCATCGAATTACACAAAGCGACCTCCAATTAAGGGGCTTTTATTGCCGCGCTGCCGATCAGTGTGCCTGATGGTTGTGCTCTGCCTGAGCGTGTCCTGCGTTCAGAGCCAAGAGATGGGCGTGCCCCAAAATACCCCAAAACCTGATCCGTCACCCCAAAGCACCGCCAGTCCGGCTGCTCCGGTGCCTGAGCCCACTTCTTCTCCCGCCGGCCCAGCCTCGGGGTTGCAGCTTTCGAGTGGTCTCAACAGCTTTCAGTGACTCAAGGTAGCAAAGATTCAAGTGAACGGTCTCGGAATAGATGACACGGAGAGTCTCCTGCCAATACTGCCGCAGAAGGTCAACGAACCGCTTGATCGATACAAAGTCAGACAGTCGGTACAGGCGCTTTATAACACTGGCCGATTTGCGGAGATCCAGGTAGAAGCACAGCGCAATCCCACGGGAGAAGTGGTGTTGGCGTTTGACGCCCGCGAAAACTACTTCTTTGGGTCCATTCTGGCGGAAGGGTCGCCCGCTCACCCAACTGACAGCCAACTAGTGAATGCCAGCAAACTCAACCTGGGCGAGCAGTACACTGAAGAGAAAATCACCGCCGGGATCGATGGGATGCAGCGTACGCTCCAGGAAAATGGCTACTACCAAGCCACAATCAAGCCATACTATGAGTGGGATTCGCGCAATCAGCAGGTCAAGGTGCGGTTTATGGTTACCCTGGGCAAGCCTGCGCGCGTGGGAGTGATCAACGTTGAAGGCTCTCCTGGTTATAGTGCGGAAGAAGTGCGAAAAATAGCCAAACTGCGATCAGGGGACAAAGTTACCGTAGCTCATCGGACGCGAGCATTACAGCGCCTAAGAAAGCGCTTCCAGAAAAAAGATCTACTGGAAGCGCAGGTCACTATGACGCAGCGCATTTACCACCCGGAGACCAATCTGCTGGATTATACCTTCGAGATTAACCGCGGTCCGGTGGTGGACGTTAAAGTGGAAGGCGCCAAATTGCGCCGCGGCCTGGTCAAGAGATTTGTGCCGGTGTTCGAAGAGAGCGCCGTCGATGATGACCTGCTGAATGAAGGGGCGCGCAACATACGCGACTATTTTCAATCGAAGGGTTTTTTTGACGTGAAGGTTACGTATGAGCAGACACAGAACTCAGCTACGGAGAGGCGTACCATCATTTTTCACATCGAGAAGAACCAACGGCACAAGCTGGTGGAACTGGCGATGCAGGGAAACCACTATTTCCGCCGCGAAGACCTGCGCGAGCAGATGCTGATGCAGCCGGCCGGCGGGTTACTGCTCTACGGCTTATTCAGCCAATCCATCCTGGCGCGTGACGTGCAGTCGATCGAGAATCTTTACCGCAACAACGGCTTCCTGCAAGCCAAAGTCACGCCGGAGGTGCAGGATAATTACGGCAAGGAAGGCCACATTCGCGTAAGCCTGACCGTGGTGGAAGGCACGCAGACGCTTGTAGGCAAATTAAAGATTGAAGGCAATGAAGCTCTTCCGGAGGGCCAGATTCGCGGCCTGATCACGGCTTCAGAGGGCCAGCCATATTCTGATTCCATGGTCATCACAGACCAGTCAGTAATTCTGGAACAGTACTACAATCTGGGATTTCCCAAGGTGAAATTCGATTACACCACAACGCCCGAAGCGGACAATCCCAACAAGATCGACGTGAGCTATACGATTACTGAAGGCGCCCAGGTGTTTGTCGACAAGGTCCTGATTTCCGGAATAAATTACACGCGGCCTTTTATTGTGGAGCGTGAAATCAAGATTGGTACCGGCGACCGCTTGAGCCAGAGCCAGATGCTTGACTCCCAGCGACGCCTGTATGACATGGGAATCTTCAATGAAGTGGGCGTAGCTGTACAAAATCCTGAAGGCGACGCCATCAGTAAGAAAGTGAACTTCCAACTTGCTGAAGCGCGGCGCTACACGTTTAATTATGGCCTGGGACTTGAAGTACAGACCGGGCAGCCCGGCAGCAGCAGCAATCCCCAGGGAGAAACCGGCGTGAGCGGCCGCGTGTCGTTCGATGTTACGCGCCTGAACTTTCGCGGACGCGACCATACCATCACTCTAAAGACCCGATACGGTAATTTGGAAAAACTCGCGCTCATTGGTTACGGCGCACCACGGCTTTTTGATTCGCAGAAACTTACGCTCGATTTCACGGCCTTTTACCAGCAGACCAACGACGTAAGCACGTTCACCTCAACACGGCTGGAAGGGTCGGCGTCGATTAAGCAAGAACTGAACCGCGCCACAACGCTTCTATATCGGCTCATTTACCGGCGCGTGAGCACCAGCAATCTGGTGATCGATCCCAACCTGGTGCCGCTCTTTTCTCAGGCCGTGCGCGTCGGCATGCCGGATTTTAGCTACGTTCGCGATACTCGCGACAACCCGATTGAGTCGCTCAAGGGAACGTTCAACACGTTTAATCTGGGCGTTGCCTCGGGGATATTCGGCTCGCAGACAAACTTCACGCGCGTCGTGGTACAGAACTCCAGCTACTACCAGTTTCATAAACGACGCTGGGTATTTGCCCGGTCTACGCGTATCGGTGTGGAAGAGCCATTCGCCTCCACTGATTTTGCTCCGCTTCCTGAGCGCTTCTTCGCCGGCGGCAGCACGTCACACCGGGGCTTTGGCATTAACCAGGCAGGCCCACGCGACCTGACTAGCGGTTTTCCTCTGGGCGGTGAAGCCCTGTTTCTGAATAATCTTGAATTGCGTACGCCGCCGTTGCCGCTACCGTTTGTTGGCAACAATTTAAGCGCGGTGGTGTTTCATGATATGGGGAACGTTTTTTCCACGGCTGGAGATATGGCCAACAGCATTCTTAAGTTCTCTCAGCCTAACCGGAATCTCTGTTTGATTCCGGCCGCGGCAACCTGCAACTTCAATTATGTGTCACACGCGGTGGGAGGTGGCGCGCGTTATCGTACCCCCATCGGCCCGGTAAGCTTTGATGTTGGCTATAACCTGAACCCGCCGGCATTTCCTATTTCTGCGCCTGCTGCCCCGGCTGTCCCTTCTTCACAGGTGCTAAAGCATTTCAATTTCTTCTTTAACATTGGACAGACTTTCTGATGAGAGCGCGCCTCCATTTCGTGATCGTCTTGCTGCTTGCCGGAGTTATGCAAGCGCAGGTAGTCGATCGAATGGTAGCGGTAGTTAACAAGCGCGTGATTCTGGAAAGCGATCTCGATCAAGCTACCCGTGTGGAATTTCTGTTGCAGGTCAAACCCATCGAGCGCCTGACCTATGCTGATCGAACCGCCGTCATGGAGCGTTTGATTGACCGCTCTCTGCTTGACCAGCAGATTGTGAATCCGGCCATGCTGGATCCCGCGCCGGAAGAGCTGAAGGCAAAAATTGAAGAGGTGCGCCAAGGTATTCCTGGCGCATCAAGAGACGATATCTGGAAGACCATTCTTTCCGGCTACGGTCTGACCCAGCAGGACGTGGAAGAACAGTTGTCTTCGCAGTTCCGCATTCTCCGGTTTATCGACCTGCGTTTTCGCGGACTGGTGCGTGTTGATAAAGAAGCGATTGCCGCCTACTATCAAGACCGTTTTTTGCCTGAAGTGCGCAAACGCAATGCTTCCGAGCCAAAACTCGCAGAGGTGTCAGGCAAGATTGAACAGATACTTGCAGAGCAGCGCATTGACGAGCTTTTGAACAACTGGCTAAAGACCCTGCGCGCTCAGGCCCACATTGAGCGTATGCTGCCGGCGGCGGCCACGAACGCCGGGACCTCGCCATGAGCAGCAAAACCGATGTAAACATCGCGCCGCCCGCTACCCCGGCGAAGAAGCGCAAACTCACGCGATTCGTCGCCTTTGCTTTTCTGGCGCTGGTCGTCATCGTGACCTCTCTCTTGATTTATCTGAACAGCGGTTACTTCCGTGAGACTGTCCGGCAAAGGGTGATTACCGAACTGCGGGAGATGACCGGCGGCAAGGTCGAAGTTGAATCGTTCACATGGAATCTCTCCGCGCTTCATTTTGAGGCCCGTAATGTGACGATCCATGGGCGTGAAGCGGCAGGCGAGGTCCCTTACGCCCACGCTGACCGCATCGGGGTGGATGTAAAGATTGTTTCATTTTTCACGCGGAAGGTTTCGCTGGAAAACGTGGCTATTGATCGTTTTGTTCTTCATTTGATGATCTATCCGGACGGAACCACCAACCAACCGCCGCCTCAGCCGAACACGCCTTCTGAGGAATCCTCCACGCAGAATCTGTTCGATCTTGCGATAAAACAGATTGCAGTGCGGCAAGGCACCCTCATGCTTGACCAGGAGAAAATCCCCTTCGATCTTGATGGCAAGGATATTTCTGCTGGGATGAACTATATTCCAAGCCAGAAAGCCTATGATGGCCATCTGGATTTCACGCCGCTCACCATTGCATACCGGAATGCGCCGCCGATGCAGGCGGAGATGCATGTGGCATTCCTGCTGCATTCAGGGGAAACGGAAATCAAATCTATTCGGCTGGCGGCAGGCAATTCGAAAGTTGAGGCCAGTGGAACTCTCCGGAACTACAACAATCCCGAACTGACATTGCAATATCAGGCTTCATTGGATCTTGCCCAGGTTGGCAACACGGCAAAGTGGAAGCAGCTTCGTGCCGGGCAGGCTGACCTGAAGGGCAAAAGTTCTTATCAGAACAGCCGCTACTCTTCCCAGGGAAACCTGAGCGTTCGCAATTTGGAATGGCATGATGCGACCGTTCACATTTTGTCCGTTGACGCGACCTCGCCGTACTCAGTGATGCAGGACAAAATCGTCCTGTCCCGCCTGATCGCGCATGCGTTTGGCGGTACTGTGCAAGGCGAGGTGCAGATCTCGAACTGGACTTCTACTCCGGCACCGGGAAAAAAGACCTTGCCGCAACTGGGAACTACGCGGCTTCATCTATCCGGCGTTCAGGCCGGCAAGGTTGCGGCAGCCATCTCCAGCAGGAAAATGCCATTGGAGAAGATTGAATTGGCCGGCAACATTTCCGGTGATATCAATTCTGCGTGGAGCGGCTCTTTTGATCGCGCGGTTTCTTCATTGAAGTTGGATGTAGCTCCGCCTACAGCGCCTTCACCGAAGGAAGTGCCCATTACCGCCCAACTGCAAGCGACTTATCATGGTGATGTCCGCACACTCGACGTTGCAGGACTTACTCTGGCAACGCGTGCAATTCGCTTAAATGCTACTGGATCGCTAGGATCTGAAAAAGCCCAGGCCCATGTTTCCCTGAATGCGACCGATCTGCGCGAGCTACAACCGGCGCTTGATGCGCTGGATCCGGGAACGCGTATTCCCATCGCGCTGGAAGGCCGATCGTCATTTAATGGAGTGGTTTTTGGGAAGCTCGATGCGCTCTCAACGCGCGGTCGTCTTGAATTGGAAAAGTTCGACACGGAATTTCATCTGGCCAGCCAACCTAAGGGAGCGCGAACTAAGCCTCCGCGAATACACTGGGATGCGCTGTCCGCCGACCTGACGTACTCGCCATCAATGCTGTCTTTGCAACGCGGAACATTGCGCCGGGGGGCGGCCCAATTGGGATTTTCCGCCAGCACAACACTGCGCCAGGGCGACTTCGACGAAAACACGAGCCAGCTTAATGTCACACTTCATATCCAGAATGAAAATGTTGCGGATATGCAGGCCCTTGGCGGAACAAGCTATCCAATCACGGGCTTGGCGAATGCTGATTTACAGGCCACAGGCACGCTGCGAAACTTGCATGGCAGCGGCAAGGTGGAAATCGCCAAGCCGATATTCTATGGCGAACCTTTCAAAGCCTTTTCCAGCGATTTGCGCATGAACGGCAGCGAGGCGCGGCTGGAAAATATCCAGTTGGCGCATAACGGCGCGCGTTTTACTGGATTTGTAGCCTACGATCTGGGCAACAAGAATTATCGTTTCGACCTTACCGGTGCAAACATCGAGCTAGCAAACTTTCAGCGTTTTGATCTGCCCCGCCTCTCCGTTCAAGGGCAAGCCGGCTTTCATCTGACCGGATCCGGCACTGAGGATGCGCCAGTTATCAATGGTGAAATCAATCTCCGCAATATCGTGCTCAACCGTGAGACTGTGGGAAGCCTGACGATCCTGGCTGAGACACACGGCGAAAACGTGCAGCTGCGCGGACGCTCAAACTTTGAAAACGCGGAGCTGAACGTTGATGGTTCCGTACGTCTTCGCGATCTGTGGCCAGGGCAGATCGCCGTGAAGTTTTCTCATCTCGATTTTGACCCTTTGATTCGCGCTTATTTTCAAGGGCAGATCACGGGCCACTCATCCATTGCCGGAGAGATTGACATCCATGGCCCCATGAAGCAGCCCCGGAACCTGGTGATTACGGGCGATGTTACTCAGCTCTCCGCCGATATTGAGAACGTGAAGTTGCAAAATGACGGCCCTATCCATTTCGGACTGGAAAATGAATCGCTGAAGGTGAATGAGTTTCATCTGACCGGAACAGAAACCGACCTTGATGCAAAAGGGACTGTGCAACTCACGGGCGAGCATATGCTTGACCTGCGTTCGCGCGGTCGGTTCAACCTGAAGCTGCTGCAGGCATTCAATCCCAACCTGGTTGCGAACGGTCCGGCAACGTTTACCGTGAACATCACCGGACCTTCAGCACGTCCCCAATTGAGTGGAAGACTTGAGCTGAAAGACGCGTCCGCTTCGCTGCTTGACCTGCCGAACGGTCTGAGCCACATCACCGGATCACTGGTGTTTGCCCAGGACCGTATGCAGGTTGAGAAGCTTACGGCACACACGGGTGGCGGCGAACTCGATGTCGGCGGGTTTATTGCTTACCGTAATGGGATCTATTTTGACCTGACCGCAAAAGGTAGCGATGTCCGGCTGCGCTATCAGCCGGGCGTTAGTTCATCCGCCGATGCTACGCTGCGCTACACAGGGTCGGCAAAAAGCTCACTGCTTTCCGGCGATATTCTGATTACGCGGTTCGGCATGAATCCGCATTTTGATTTTGCCAACTATCTGGCTCAGAGCAAAAAAGCTCCGATCATCTCCACGCTGAATCCATTTCTGGACAACATGCGCCTGGACATGCACATTACTTCTACGCCGGAGCTGCAGGTGGAAACCTCACTGGCCAAGCTTTCCGGCGATCTTGACCTGCACGTCCGCGGAACCGCGGCGAGGCCGGCTATTGTGGGTAGGGTGAACATTGCTGAAGGCGATGTTTTCTTCAACGGCACAAAGTATCGGCTGGAGCGCGGTGACATTACCTTCAGCAATCCGCTCAGCATTGAGCCCGTAGTGAATCTTGATATGTCTGCCCGGGTGCAGGGCTATGACGTGACCATCGGACTGCACGGACAGGCGATTGGTGGCAAAGGAATCAGCATGACGTACCGCTCCGATCCGCCGCTGGCCAATTCCGACATCATCGCACTGCTGGCTTTTGGACGCACGCGTGGACAAGGCGTTTATAACGCGAGCCAGCCCGGGGTGAGCACAAGCGATACGGCCTCGGCTTCCAATGCGATCCTGGGCGAGGCGCTCAATGCCACATTCAGTGACCGCGTGCAGCGGCTCTTCGGGGCGAGCCGGGTAAAAATCGATCCCCAGTTTATCGGCTCGGAAAACAACCCCAGCGCGCGCGTCACCATTGAACAGCAGATCAGCAATGACATTACGTTTACTTACGTTACCAGCCTCACGCAATCTGCGGAGACGGTGATTCAGGTGGAATACAATATCGATAAGAACGTGTCGATCGTTGCCGTGCGTGATCAGAATGGGGTGCTGGGTTTTGATATCCACATACGCAGGCGGAAAAAGTGAAGCATGAACGGCAATGGAACACAGCCATTTGCAGCCGAGCGCTTCTCCATGGTGGAAAGCCAGCTGCGACAACGCGGCATTCACGATGAACGTTTGCTTGTCGTAATGGGCACAGTGCCACGGCATGAATTTGTCAGCCGGCAAAACTGGAATGAAGCCTATGCGGACCATCCAATTCCAATTGCAGAAAAACAGACAACATCGCAACCTTACATGATTGCAGCCATGATTCAGGCGGCGGAGATCAAGCCTGAAGAGCGTGTCCTGGAAATTGGCGCTGGGTCGGGATATCAGACTGCGCTTCTTGCCGAACTGGCAAGCCAGGTCTTTGCCGTGGAGCGATATGCATCTCTTGCGGAAACGGCGCAGAAAACTCTGAAACGGCTGGGCTATCGCAATGCAAAAATCGTTACAGGCGATGGCTCGCTCGGGCTGCCGGAAGCCGCGCCTTTCGACGCCATCATTGTGTCGGCCGCAGCTCCGCGTATCCCGCAGGCCCTTGTGGACCAGCTTGCCGTTGGCGGCAGACTGCTGATTCCGATAGGAGACGCCGATCAGCAACTTTTGCAACTTGTCCAACGAAACACAGAGGGGACCACCAGCGTGCGCACGCTTGAAGGCTGCCGCTTTGTACCGTTGATTGGCGAGCAGGGATTTGTGGCGTAAGAACAGCTATTGGCTCTTAGCTACAAGGGTCGCGAATAGATCCCCTGAATGGTTGTGGCTATAGCGATCTCTCGCTATGCTCGAGATTTCAGAAAAACCGGTTCCTAATTGCTAGAATAATCTGTGCCTCTCCTTACCAACATTAAGACCACGCTGGAGATGATCAAGTGGGAGCATTCCATTTTTGCTCTGCCATTTGCTCTCTGCGCTGCCATGCTTGCTGCCGGCGGCATGCCCACTGCGGCCAAGCTGGGCTGGATCGTTCTCTGCATGATCTCGGCGCGTTCCGCCGCCATGGCTTTTAATCGTATTGCGGACGCGAGGATTGACGCTGCCAATCCCCGCACGGCCATGCGCGCCATTCCTGCCGGCACGCTTTCACAGAAATTTGCGACGGTTTTTGTCGTGGTGGCTTGTTCGCTTTTTATCGTTGGTGCGGCCCAACTCAATAGCGTAACGTTGCTGCTGTCTCCTATAGCGCTGGCGGTGGTGTTGTTTTATTCCTACACCAAGCGATTCACACGCTGGTCGCACCTGGTGTTGGG
>DASXIL010000589.1:0-4900 GCA_036497985.1 Candidatus Angelobacter sp.
CAACTCCGCGGATGAATCCTTTGCTTGCCTGGCTCTATCCAATCACGGTATGAACAGCAATCTCTCTTTGATCTCTTTTCCAGGCCCGGAAGAGCAGGCCGCCGCGTTTCAGCCAACGGAAGCCGAAGCAATGGACGCTTATTCGCGTGTCGTGACGACGGTGGCGGAGTCGGTAAGCCCTTCAGTTGTCCGCATACAGGTGGAAAATAAACAAGGCCGGGGCGGGAGCGGATCCGGCTTCATCTTTACGCCAGATGGTTTCATCCTGACGAACAGCCATGTGGTCCATGGCGGCGAGAAAATTACGGTATCAACGCCTGATGCCGGGGACTTTAACGCGCAGCTAATCGGCGAAGACCCGGACACGGACCTGGCGCTGTTACGGATCGACGCAGCCATACTGCGGAGCGTGAAACTGGGCGATTCACGCCGGATACGCGTTGGCCAACTTGTGGTAGCAATCGGCAACCCATACGGATTTCAGTACACCGTGACGGCCGGCGTGGTGAGCGCTCTGGGACGCAGCTTGCGGTCGCAATCGGGACGCCTGATCGAAGACGTGATCCAGACCGATGCGGCGCTGAATCCCGGCAACTCTGGCGGGCCGCTGGTGAATTCGCAGGGCGAAGTGGTAGGCGTGAACACAGCGACGATCCTGCCGGCGCAAGGATTGTGCTTTGCGATTTCAATTAATACGGCGCAGTTTATTGCCAGCAAACTGATCCGGTTTGGCCGGGTCCGGCGCAGCTACATTGGCGTACAGGCGCAGACGGCGACGTTGAACAGAATCATTGCGCGGCACTATGAGCTTGCGACTACTACAGGCGCATTGATACTTTCAGCGGAGCCGGGCAGCCCAGCGCAGAAAGCAGGATTACAGGAAGGGGATGTGATTACGTCTTTGGCCGGCGAGCCAGTGGAAGGCGTGGACGTACTACATCGGCTGCTGAGTGAAGATAGGATTGGAGTCGCGACGCGGTTGATTGTGCTGCGCGGTGCGAAGAGATTGGAAATTATGGTAGTCCCGGAGACGCGTTTAAGTTGATCGTAGGTGCCCAAGCAGTTTTGACTGGGCGAGTCCCTGCCCTGAAGTAATCCCTTCGCAGGAAGCTAGAGGCCGAACAGTTCGCGCAAGCGCTTGGTCTGGGCGCGGCTCACGGGAATTTCAGTTTGTTTGCGATCGTCCATGCGCAACTGGTAAGAGCTCTTGAACCAGGGCACAACTTCTTTGATCCGATTGATGTTGACCACGAAAGAACGGTGCGCTCTCCAGAAGGTGTCGGGGTCAAGCCCTTCAAGTAATTCTTCAAGTGTGCGGCAGTTGGACTGGCCTTCAAGATTTGTGGCGACGACGCTGATGATGCCGTCTTCAATGGAAGCGAAGCAGAGATCTTTTTGGTCAACGAGCAGGAGGCGTCCGGCGCTGCGGAGAAGCACCTTGGAATTTTGTGGGCGCTGAGATTCCAGGAGCTTAACAAGCGTGTCGAGACGTTGCTGATCTGCGGGAACGCCCTGAATTTTCCTGCGGGCTTTCTCCACAGCGGCGCTAACGCGCTTCTTGTCAAATGGTTTAAGGATGTAGTCGATCGCATTGACTTCAAAGGCCTTAACGGCATATTGATCAAAAGCAGTGGCGAAGACGATTTGCGGAAGCCCTACCTTCTTGTCTAGCAGCTTTTTTAAAACTCCGAATCCGTCAAGCCCCGGCATCTGCACATCAAGAAAAAGTAAATCGGGAGAAAACTCTTTGACCAGGTTCACGGCCTCAATTCCATTATGGCCTTGCGCCACTACCATGATGTCATCGATGGACTTAAGCAGATAGCTCAATTCTTCACGCGCGAGCTGTTCGTCATCCACAATTACAACAGAAAGAGCCAAGATTGTTCCCTCACCCTAAAGTATAAAAGCCAAGTCAGGCGCGCTCAACAGTTTCGCTGCAGGTTACCGCGAGATAACCAGCTAACTGTTTCTCTCGACCACAAAGTCCGGAATCGACAGCAATGCGCGCTTGATCTCCGACAGCGGGAAGGTGCAAATTGCTTTCCGGGCCAGCTCAGCATGCTTGGCCGCTGCGTCATACGCATACGGGATCGACCCATAGCGATTCAGCATTTCCAGTATCTGCTCATGTTTCACGCTGACAAACGCGCGCTCTTCCAGCACCGTCTCTACCAGTTTGCGCTCTTGCGGCGTGCAATGCTGCAGCGCATGGATTACCGCCATCGTGACTTTGCCTTCGCGCAGATCGCTCGCCACTGGTTTGCCCAGCACTTCTTCTGACGCTGTCAAATCCAGTACGTCATCCACGATTTGAAATGCCAGTCCGAGGTTGCGTCCATATTCGCCCAGGCCGCTTTCCTGTTCTTCTGTCGCCTTCCCGATCAGCGCTCCCAGCCGCGTGGACACAGAAAACAAGCAAGCCGTCTTGCGGAAGATCAGGTCAAAATGTTCTTCCAGCGAGATAATCTTGCCCAGTTTTTCCATTTGCAGCAGTTCGCCTTCAACCATCTGCTGCGTCAGGTCGATGAGCACATCCAGCACGCGGAAATTGCGCTCCTGCACGGCAATCTTAAACGCCTGCATATAGAGCCAGTCGCCTGCAAGGACGCACTTCGAATTTCCCCACTTCGTATTCGCCGCCGGTCTGCCGCGCCGCGTTTTCGCTTCATCGATGATATCGTCATGCACCAGCGTAGCCGTGTGCAGCATTTCCACTACCGCTCCAAGCTTGATCGCGCTTGTCTCTTCGTGGGGAAAAAGCTTGGCTGAAAGCAGCAGCAACACCGGACGTATCCGCTTGCCTCCGCCTGCGCGCAGGTGCTCGCCGATATCGGTGATCGCGCGCACGCTTGAAACCGTATCGCGCCCAAACTCGCGCTCAATCGCAGCAAGATCGTCACGCAACAGCTCGAAAACTTCTTTGGCACTGATTGTCGCCGATGAACTCAAAAGGGTCCTTTATCGGTACTGTAAACTCATCGCTGTAGCTTGAATCTTTAAAGCTTTCTTGCCGATCTGCAAGTTTCCAACTTCCTTTGTGTTCCCTAGCCTGCCCTGAGCGACCCTGAGCTTGCTAAAGGGGAGTCGAACGGGTGTCCTCTGTGGTAAAGGTTCTTTAGTTCCTGTAATTCGTAAACTGCATATCGATGCCAAAGTCATGACCGCGCAACAGCGCAATCACTTCCTGCAGCGAGTCGCGATCTTTGCCGCTCACTCGCACCGTATCACTCTGAATTGAGGCCTGCACTTTCTTCTTTGAATCTTTGATCAGCTTCACAATATCGCGCGCCTTCTCAATCGGGATTCCCTGCTGCATGGTGATCTTCTGCCGCACGCTCGACCCCGCCGCCGGCTCCACGGTGCCATAGCTCAGCGCCTTGATGGGCACGCCGCGCTTCACAAGCTTGCTCTGCAAAATGTCCGTCACGGCTTTCAGCTTGTACTCATCGGCAGAAGAAAGCACCAGCGCCTCTTTGCCCTCAAGCTGAATGTCAGACTTCGAATCTTTCAGGTCAAACCGTGTGTGGATCTCCTTCAGCGCGTTCTGAATCGCGTTGGAGACCTCCTGTAAATCCACTTTGCTAACGATGTCAAATGAGTTTTCCGCTGCCATGTCTCTAATAGCTTACTAAGAGTTGCGTTTCGATGCACGTTTTTCGCCCCGGCTGGAACGCTCACACACGAACAACGCCCATCACTACAGACCATGCGCTCCAACTTAAACAATGCTTTTTAAAGCGGCGTTTCGATTAAAGCGGCATTTCGACTCTTCGCAAAACTCCCAACTGAAGAGACGTAGCATTGCTACGTCTCCTCCTCCGCTTCCTCCCTTCCTCTGCGTTTCAAAGATTTTGTTTTCCTACCCCGCGTTAATCCGCGATAAGTCTTTCCTTTCTTGCGTGATCAATCCCTTGCAGTTTTCCGATCACCTGATTACCCGATCACGCGCGATCATCCGATCTGAACTTCTCAGTGTCATCAGTGAAAATCAGTGGTAGGTTTTTTCCCCAATCCGCGCTCATCCGCGTCGATCCGCGGTAAGTTCTTGTTAATCGGTAGTAGCCCCCGTTCCGTTCTTCATCATCTCCCGGAAAGCTGCAAGCTGCGCGTTCACTACGTCTCTCAAAGACACTACTTCCAGCGGACATTCCGGCCAGTTATGCACCCAGCACACAATCACGTCACAATCTTTCACTTCGTGCAGGTGCTTCAGGAAGTTGCGGCTTTCATATTCAAATTCAATTCTCACTCGTTGCCATTTCCCGGGCAGAATTTCCCACATGGCTTCGCAATCCGGAAACCCGGTTTGGATATGTGTAGCCACAAATCCCAGGCTGTCTGCCATCATGCCAAACAGGTAGACCACGCCTGCTTCGTTCATCGGTCCATGCGCCAGCGCCGCCGGCACCATGGACGGGCCATAGACTGGGCGGTCAGCAAAAAGCTTCCGTCCAGACGTTATCTCGGATGGCTTCCTGTATGTCCTGACCGGCGAAATCCTTCCTGTATAGAAGCTTTTTATGACCTCCAGTACGTCCCGATAGCCTTCTTCCAGTCCTTCCTGCTCCACAAACAATTGCATGCCTTTGGGTACATACTTCCAGCCGCCAAACCGACCCAGCAGCGGGCGCGGACTGTACTGGCTTCGGATTGAGTATTCTGCCAGCGTGGGTATCGTTTTATGCCCTCGCACCATGTCCGCCCATTCTGTAAACAGGTCCATCAGCTCCACTTTGTACCCCGGACCTTTTCTTTCCAGGCCGCATTCCACCAGTGCCTTTGAGTAGGTTCCAAAATTCTTTCTGAGCGTGCTCAGGGTTATTTTTGCATTCGCGTTTAATTCCGGAATGCTGGGAGAATGCCCCAGCCTTTCGGCACATTCCTGTATCTGCGCAAT
>DASXIL010000590.1:0-10514 GCA_036497985.1 Candidatus Angelobacter sp.
GGTCTCCGCCATCGCCTGAGACATGTCGGTGCCCGAATGGAACTGCAGTTTGATGATCGCCGCACCTTGAATGGACTTCGATTCAATGTGCTCAATACCGGCAACGTAGAGGAAATGATATTCGTAGTAATAGGTCAGGTACCCTTCCATTTGGGCCGGGTCCATTCCTCCATAAGGTTGCGCGATGTAGATCGTCGGAATGCCGAGCGTGGGAAAAATGTCCTTGGGCATCTGCCGCCATGAGAGAACGGAAACCAGCGCGACCGCGATCACCATCACGACAACTGTGAAGGGACGCCGCAATGCAAATTGAGGGAGATTCATATGGAACCTCCGTTTGACTGTATATTCATGGGCTCCAACGATACGCTGCGGCGGTGACTGTTCTTTTGCACGCGAGCGAAGATAGCAGGCAGCACAAACAATGTCGCAATGGTCGCCGCCCCAAGGCCGCCAACCACCGCGCGGCCAAGTGGCGCCATTTGCGTGTTTGCATCACCGAGTCCAATCGCCACAGGTGTCATCCCGGCAATCATCGCCAGGCTTGTCATCAAAATGGGCCGCAGGCGGCTGCGCGCGCCTTCTTCGGCTGCTTCGGCCGCTGTCGCGCCGCAGATTCGAGCGCGCTCAGCGAAAGTCACCAACAAAATAGCGTTCGCCACGGCGACTCCCAGCGCCATGATCGCGCCCATGAAGGATTCAAGATTGATGGTCGTATGCGTCAGCCACAAGACCAGAGCCACGCCAGCCAAAGCCGCCGGGGCGGTGGACATTACGATAATTGACAACTTGAGCGATTGAAAATTTGCTGCCAGCAGCAGAAAAATGGCGCCGATGGCAATCATCAGGCCCTGTTGAAATCCGTCTAGCATTTCCGCCATTGGGGCGACTTGACCTCTCATCGTCACGCTGACACGGGAGGGAGGCGCGCCTAATTCAGCGATTGCCTTGGCGACCCGCCGTGCGGCCCTGCCAAGATCCTCGTTTACGATGTTGGCGCGGATGGTCAAGGTCCGCTGCATGTTGTAGCGGTCATATTGGCTCATCTCTGTGCCTTGGCTGATGTGGCCAAGGTTGCGCAAGAGAATTGATTTCATTCCAGCTTCCATGACAGGCAAGTTGCCCACGTCCTCAAGCGAGGTCATGAGCCGTTGCGGAATCTGAGTCTGGACTTGATACGAAATTCCCGTATTGGGGTCAGCCCAGTAGTTGGGAATTTCAAACCGGCTGGACCACGTTGCCGGCGCCAATGCGCGCGAAACCTGGGTCATTGTCGGGCCGATAATTCCCGCCCGCTCGCGGTCCACAGCCACTTCGACGGTTGGATAATCAAGCGATTGCGAATATTGGACGTCGCCCAAGGTTGGAATCGCGTCAAGCTTAGATTTAACCTTGTCAGCGAAGGCGCGATCGGCGGCAATACTAGGACCACTCACGGCCACTTCAATGGGCGTTGACACGCCCATGCTTATCACGCGGCTGATCAAATCAGCAGGCTCGAAGGAGAAACTTACTTCTGGGATTTGTGTCGCGAACTGTTGACGAAGTTCATTCTTCAAGTCTTCGATGTGTTTGGTTGCGCCATCCGCTAACTGGATTTGCAGCACACCTTCTTCCGTCCCGCCGTCCCAGAGATAGAGGTAGTTGATGGGATAGCTCGACCCATGAAGCCCGACAAAACCAAGTGACAATCGCACGTTCTCGGCGCCGACAGTAGTCTTGACCATATCAAGCGCTTTCAAAAGCGCCGCTTCCGTGCCGTCAATGCTGGTTCCGGGCGCGGCGCGCAAACGCAATTGCAATTCGCGTGACTCCACGCGCGGGAAGATTTCTGTTCCCAGAAGCCCGCCAATGCAAACAATCACTGCTATCGCGCCGCACAGATAAGTAAGTATGAGAGATCCATGCCGCCGTTCCAACTTTCGCAGTGCCCCGGCATAGCGATCTTGCCATAGCTTCCACCGCGAGCCGGATAGGGACCCTTCGTGGATGCGCGACATCCAAACCATCAGGACCGGCACGAGCGTGCTGGAAAGAAAATAAGAGGCGGCCATTGCAAATCCGACCGCCAATGCGAGCGGCAGAAACATCGCTTTGGCTGCGCCTGTCATGAACAGGGCGGGAGTAAACATGATCAAAACACAGAGCATCGCAAGAAGGCGTGGGCCGGTGGTTTCCGCGGTAGCGTCCAAAGCGGCACGCGCAACGGATTGGCCGCCGGCGAGGTGAACGTGAATGTTTTCCAGGCAGACGGTCGCTTCGTCAACCAGAATTCCAACGGCAAGCGCGAGGCCGCCCAAAGTCATGAGGTTGATTGTCTGCCCGCTGATCCACAATGCCAGCACTCCGCACATGAGCGAAATTGGGATGTTCACGACGACCACCAGTGCACTGCGCCAATCACGCAGAAAGAGAATGACCATCAATCCCGTCAACAGCGCGCCGATGCATGCTTCCCATGGGAGTTCGGCCAAAGCGTGCGTAACGACAGGCGACCGATCCAACTCGAAACTGACTTTCATTCCCGGAGGGAGAACGTCCTGAAATTTTGCAAGGTTTTCTCGCACTTCGCGCGCGACGGACAGCGTCGAGGCATCGGCCCGCTTGGTGACCGGAACGTAAATGGCGCGCTTTCCATTCACAAGCGCATAGCAGGTCACGATATCTGAATCGTCCTGGATATCAGCAACGTCGCGAACAAAAACGGCCGGATACTCGCCGCCGCGAATGGGCGCAGCGCGGAGGTCATCAATGTTGCGCGGAACCGAATTGACCGGCACCAACGGATATTTTCCCGCCTTCATGATGTTTCCAGAAGGGCTGACGACGTTGGCCTCGGCGATGGCCTGCGCCACTTCATCGGGTGACATGTGATAGGACTTCAGGCGCTCCGGTTTCAAATTGACGACAATGCTACGCGCGTTGCCGCCAAAGGGCGGCGGCGCGGAAACTCCGGACAATGTCGAGAGCAATGGCCGCACGCGATTGAGCGCGGCGTCTTGCATTTCTGCAATCGAACGTGTCTCGCTTGAAAAGACTAGGTATCCTGCCGGCACGCTGCCGGGATCGAAGCGCGTTATGAGCGGCGGCACGGTGCCGGGCGGCATGAATGACCGCGCGCGATTCACGTACGCGACCGTTTCGGCCATCGCCTGAGACATGTCCGTACCCGGATGGAACTGGAGCTTCATCAACGCCGCCCCTTGAGTGGATTTCGATTCCACGTGCTCAATCCCGGTGAGGTAAAGAAAGTGATACTCGAAAAAATAAACCAGATAACCTTCCATCTGCGCCGGGTCCATCCCGCCGTAAGCCTGCGCGACATAAATTGTTGGAAGATTGAACTCTGGAAAAATGTCTTTGGGCATTTGCAGCCAGGCCAGCGTCGATGCAAGTGCAATGGCTAAGACCATTACAACAATGGTGAGGGGACGGCGCAAGGCTGCTTGGGGGAGGCTCACAAGAATTCAAGGAAATTCGCGCGAAGTCTAGCATGGGCCTATTGCTACCACATGATATCGATCAGAATAATTGTGGTTTCCGTAAAACAGGAAACAATGAATTAGACAATCACGATAGAGCTCTTCCAAAGATTGTTTACTTAAATATGCTATGGACATTGTGATTATGGGGGCTAACTTGCTTGCTAACTATATAGTTGTGAGCAACTTCTGAGTGGCGGCAATCTATAGTAATAAAATAATTTTTAGATATAGATTTGCTGGGCTCGTTCAAATCCATATAGGTAATATCGCTTATTATTGGTGCGGGACGGGATGCATCGAACAGTCGATTATGAAAGCCTTGTATTCGCCTTGGCCAACAAAAATATTCTATTTTCGAAAACGCCGGTCGCCATTGCTCCAAGCGTTTGGTCCTTCATCATAGTTTCTAGTCTTCGATGCGGGCTCCATTCTTGAACCTCGTAAATTACGCTATATCCATGCGAGTTCCATTTTGGTACTTCGTTATTACTTTGGTTTCCCCATAAGGCAGATAATCATTTCCCACGAGTGACTTATAGCTTCTAATCACTCCCGCCGATCACAAAAAACTCAGTTCCAGCAAGCACTCGATAGATAAGATTTCTCTAATTATCGAGCTGCTGCTTGCGGAGGTTCCTTTTGAGCAACACTCATTACGAATCGCAAAAGAAGGCAGCGCAACAAGCAGAGCAAAAGGTCCTTCTTGTCGATGATTCCAGTACCACTCTACTTATCGAAGAGATGATGCTCAGAGAGCACACACACTATGGGGTAGTGCTGGCTCGGGATGGCGAGGAAGCCGTTGAGAAGGCGATTGCGGAGCGGCCAAACCTGGTACTGATGGATGTGATCATGCCCAAAATGAACGGGTTCGAGGCCTGCCGCGAGATGCGAAAGCACGAAGCCTTGCGAAGAGTTCCCATCATCATGGTCACCAGCCGTGGCGAGTCGTGCAACGTGGAACAAGGATTCGAAAGCGGTTGTAATGATTATGTCACCAAACCAATCAACGGCGCCGAACTCATTGAAATAGTCAATGGCTATTTGATGGCCCAAGGACAAGCGAATGATTTCTAAACCCAAATGGCCATGGAGTTCTAGAAATACTCCTAAAGCCGACCTGGCCGGGCTGGAGCAGGACTTACGGCATCTCTCGTTGCGGTACATGCGGCAATCCGTGGAGCTTCCACTGCATCATGAGGACAAGGCGGTGAGGGCAAAGCTTTATGCCGCGGCAAAGGCGCTGCAGCAGGCAGTCAGAGAAAACATGGTTGCGGATGCCATTTTTGAGATTGGTTCAAACTTGATGGGCTGCGAGCAAATGGCGCTTCTGGTTACGTGCGAACAGCAGGACCGTGTAGGTTTTGTCGGCACCGCCGGCTTCAATCCAGAACAGATTGAGGCGATACGGCGGAGCGCAAAACGAATCATCGAAGAAGCTCCCGGAGATTCGATCTATATCAGAACCGAGGCTGAAGATCGGTCCTTCCTGTCGTCCCTCGGCATCACCGCACGCATAACCTTTCAGCTGAATAGTGCAACGAAAGGCGCCATCGTATTGTTCGATCTGCTTCCGCAACGCAACGGTCTGGATTCAGGGGACCGGGAGCTGCTGAAACTACTTTGCGCCTATGCCGGGCCTTGTCTAGCGACCAACAAAATACAGCACCAGGAGATCTTCGGATGAGTGCAGGAATAAAAATGTCGGCCGCTATAGAAGCCGGGCAGTTCATAAAAGCATTGCCGCACAAAGAAATCTATCTGCATCCTGGGCAGATGCATGTCTCCAGGGAGCCGTTACAGATCTCCATGATTCTGGGCTCTTGCGCAGGCATATGCCTTTACGACCGTAGCCAGGCAATTGGCGGAGCAACACATTACATGTTGCCGGAGTGGGACGGAACAGGCACCCCTTCCACTCGTTATGGCGATATAGCGATTGATGCCTTGCTCAAGCAGTTCCAGGCCTATGGAAGCAGGACAAGGGACCTTGAAGCCACGGTTTGCGGAGGCGCGTGCATGTTTGAGGTTTTTCGCTCCGAAGATGGAAGCGGGGACCACATTGGTTCGCGCAATATCAACATGGCCTTCCAGGCCTTTTCCCGGCTTGGAATCGTCATTGCCGCCAGGGATACCGGTGGCATAAACGGCCGCAAAATCAAAATGCAAAGTGACACCGGTTCGGTGGCTGTTTCTATGATCAGGAACTCATAATGGAAATTCAACGCGACGTCATATTGAAAAACTTTCTGATTGAGTCCGAAGACGGGCTTAGCCTGATGGAGCAGTCCATTCTGGAACTGGAGCTTCATCCCAGCGACAGCGAAGCCATTCAGAGCATCTTCCGTGTCGTCCATACCATGAAGGGCAACGCCAGCCTTTTGGAGATTGAAGGCCTTCTGGCTTTTACACACACTGCGGAGGACCTGCTGGATCATCTTCGAAACGGCAAGTTGTCCGTCACACCGGACATCGTTACTCTGCTGCTCGATCTGGTGGATGTTCTTCGGCAAATGGTAGCTGCGGCGGGCCAGGGCAAGGATGAGACCAGCCCCGGCGCTAAAGACATTCTGACCAGAATCTCCCACCATCTTAAGGTCAACGGAAAGACCGCAAAAGATCCGCATGCTGCCGAGGTCGGTCCAGGCCCGCTTTCCAACGCTGAAGCTGCGCCAGGCATCGGGCAAGCTCCACACAAAGCGGCGCGCACACTGCGCGTGGATGTGGAGAAACTGGATCGGCTGCTCGATCTGGCAGGTGAACTCACAATCGCGCGCGGGCGTGTGGCCCAGATGTTGGAGGTCAAAGAAGAAGCCAGCCTCGAGGAGCTCCGCGATGCGCACAGCTTTGCCGATTCCCTGCATTATGAACTTCAGGACACCATTCTGAAAGCGCGCATGGTGCCGGTGGGGCCGCTCTTCCATCAGTACAACCGCACCGTGCGCGATCTGGCAAAGTCCCTGGGCAAGATGGCCCAACTTCGAATTGAGGGAGAAGACATCGAGGTTGATACTTCAGTGGTCGAGTATCTCAAGGACCCACTGCTGCACATGATCCGCAACGCCCTGGATCATGGCATCGAATCACCCGCCAAGCGCAAAAAGAGCGGTAAATCCCAGACTGGGACAATAACGGTCCGTGCTGCCCGCGAGGGACGAAATATTCTCATCGAGGTTACCGACGATGGCGCTGGATTGGACCGGCAAAAGATCATTGAAGTGGCCCAGAAAAAGGGGCTGGTCGCAGAGCCACAAAAGCTATCGGACCAGGAGATCAACCAATTGATATTTGAGCCCGGTTTCACCACGACCACGCAGGTCAGCGATATGTCCGGGCGCGGAGTTGGCATGGATGTGGTCCGGCGCAACATCCAGGTGTTACGTGGGAGCGTGTACGCTACCAGCCAGCCAGGTGTGGGAGCGACAGTGCGGATCCGCCTGCCGCTCACGCTGGCCATCATTGAAGGTTTTGGCGTAGGCGTGGGCAATGAGACCTATGTCATTCCCGTTGACCAGGTGATTGAGTGTGTGGAATTGGCCAAGGAAGACCACGAAACCGCTCGCAAAGACGGGGTTTTGCAACTGCGTAACGAGCCGCTCCCTTTCATTTATTTAAAAGACCATTTCGGGCTGCCGGGAGAGCGCGGCGCAAAGCAAAGCGTGGTAGTGGTGCAGCACGAAAGCAGCCGCGCGGGCCTGGCCGTAAATGAGCTTTATGGGGCGACGCAAACTGTCATCAAGCCTCTGCCGGCCATGTTTAAAGATGTTTCCGGAGTATCGGGTTCAGCAATTCTGGGCAATGGCCGGGTTGCGCTGATTCTGGATATCCCGGCGTTGTTCCGCGATTTCCGTATGCAGGAATCGCATGCAGGTTAAGTTTTTCAAAATACGCAAGACAGACTGAGTAAGAGAAAAAGATCAAATTTAAGGAAAGATTAAATGAATATTTCGATCGCAAACCTTTCAGTAGGCAAACGGCTTTTCCTGGGCTTTGGCCTTGTGCTGGCCCTCACTGCAGGCATTGGTTTAATTGGCTGGAACTACACCCATACCATGGCCAATGAGTTTGACAGCCTGTACACGGATAATCTTCAGTCAGCCGTGCATCTTTCGAACGCAGAGCGTGGATTATGGGAGCTTCGCTTCGGCATCGCCAACTATGAGGGCTGGAACACCACGGACCGCGCCAAGATTCGGGCCGAAGAAACCAAGTGGATGAGCCAAATTGCGGAAAATATGAAAGCCTACAGCCAAGGCAACCGCACCAAGGCAGAGAAAGAGGCGTACGCAGAGTTTGACGACTGGTATACCAAATACCTGGGGGCGCGTCCGCATTGGTTTGAACTGATCGATCAGGGAAAACATGACGAAGCGCATGAATACCGCGCGGTGACAACCAATACTTTTGCTCCAAATGCCGTCAAGTCCCTGGCCAAGCTGATCACCATCCAAAATGATCTGGGCGATCAGAAGCGCACCCAGGTGACTGCAGAAGCGAATTCGTCGCTGCAGATGATCCGAGTGCTGCTGCTGCTGGCCATTATAGCGGGCTTGACGATGGCATTCATCGCCACGCGCAGTGTGACTATGCCGGTGACCGCGCTGGCTGCGCATCTCTCGGAACTGGCAGCGGGCGGCGGCGACATGACCAAACGGATGGTGGTCAACTCCAAGGACGAAGTCGGCCAGATGGGCACATCGCTCAATACGTTCTTAGAAAAACTGGAGAAGATTATCATCGATGTGAAAGGCGGAGCGAGCGCCATTGCGGTTGCGGCGCAGCAGGTGGCATCGTCTTCCTCTTCCCTGTCGCAAGGCACGAGCGAACAGGCAGCCTCAGCGGAAGAGACTACCAGCAGCCTGGAAGAGATGAGCGCATCCATCCAACAGAACTCTGACAACAGCCGCCAGATGGAGCAAGTGGCCTCCAAGGGCGCGCGCGAAGCTGAAGAGAGCGGCAAAGCTGTGAACCATACTGTGGATGCCATGAAGTCGATCACGGAGAAAATTGAAATTGTCGATGAAATTGCCTATCAAACCAATCTACTGGCCCTGAATGCAGCCATTGAGGCGGCGCGTGCAGGAGAGCATGGCAAGGGCTTTGCCGTGGTGGCTACCGAAGTCCGAAGGCTGGCCGAACGCAGCCAGGCAGCGGCCAAGGAGATCAGTTCGCTGGCCACGGACAGCGTCAAGGTGGCGGAGAACTCCGGCAAGCTTCTGGATGAGCTGGTTCCATCCATCAAGAAGACAGCGGAGCTGGTGCAGGAAGTGGCAGCCGCCTCGCGCGAGCAGTCTTCCGGCGTAACACAGATCAATAAAGCCATGGCGCAAGTAGACCAGGTGACCCAGCGCAATGCTTCTTCAGCGGAAGAACTTTCAAGTACCGCGGAAGAACTGGCGTCGCAATCGGAAGCGCTGCTGCAACTGATGAACTACTTCAAAGTAAGCGGCGACTCCGGCGTTTCCTTCCTGCCAAGAACGCGGCCGAAAGCGGTCTGGGCTGAATCCGAGCCGCTGCACAAGGTCATGCATGCAGCTGCAGGGGCAGGCAAGCCGAATGGCAAAGCCGCCGAGGCGGACTCAATGAACTTTTCACGTTTTTAAAGGAGAAAGCCGATGGATACCGCCATAAAGGAAGCCGTAGAGCAACAGCAGTATTTGACCTTTCTCCTGGCGAATGAGGAGTGCGCCATCAGCATCCTCAAAGTAAGGGAGATCATTGAATATGACACGATCACGACGGTGCCGAAGATGGACCCGTGGGTGCGGGGAGTCATCAATTTGCGCGGCTCCGTAGTGCCAGTCGTGGATCTGGCGGCAAAGTTCGGAATGGAACAGAAGCCGGTGGGAAAGACGACCTGCATCGTGATCGTGGAAGCGCAGTTCGAGCACCAGCCAGCAACTGTAGGACTGATCGTGGATGCCGTAAGCCAGGTGATGGAACTCTCGGAGGATAACATTCAACCGGTGCCGGATTTCGGGACCAGCGTCAAAATGGATTACCTGATCGGTATGGCGCAATCGGGCAGGAAGTTCGCTCTCCTGCTTGACGTAGATAAGGTGCTGACCACGGAAGAACTGCATGATTTAAGCGTGGTTGCAGGTTCAATGGAAAGCCAGGAGCCGGGAAATTTTATTGGGGAGGAGCCACCCATCTCCAATTCCATGGAATTGGGACAGAACCTGGATCGGGAGAATTAGCCGGTCCGTTTCCGAGAAAGACAATGACACGAAAGCATGTTGAAGAGTATGCTCACGGGCCAAAACCTGGAACCGGCGTCAAGAAAATCCTGCTGGTGGATGATTCATCCACCTCGCGTATGACGTCCAGGATGCTTCTCGCCGGTCATGAATCCTATGTTGTTACCAGCGCTTGCGATGGTGAGGAAGGAGTAGAAAAGGCCATCGCGGAACTCCCCAACCTGATTCTGATGGATATCGAAATGCCGCGGATGAATGGAATTGAGGCATGCAGACTGCTGAGGGAGAACGAGACAACAAAAAATATTCCCATCGTCCTGCTGACGATGCGTGGCGAAGAGCCGTTTGTGCGTCAAGCTTATGCCAGCGGCTGCAGCGACTTCCTGACTAAACCTGTTAACGAACAGAAGCTGGCCACGATAATCAAAAAGTATCTGGGTTAACGAACTGAAAAAATGTCTCGGCACGGGACTTGAGATTTTTTCGAGTCTCGGCGCCTTGCTTTTTTTAAGGGTATAGAGTGATGCAACCGGTAGACATTGATTCGAGATTGGTTGAAGCGGCCGATTCAACCCTTTTGGATGCCTCTTCGCTTTCCTATTTTCGGTTGCTCTCGCAGGGGATTTCCGAAAGAGAGTTTCTGCGCCTGCGTGATCTCATCTATCGCGAAGCGGGCATATGGCTCACTCAGGCCAAGACCGCGTTGCTTGTCGGCCGGCTCGCCAAACGCCTTCGCCATCATGGATTGAAATCGTTCAAGCAATACTACGATCTCGTCGCCAACTCTCCGGAAGAGCGAATCCAGATGCTGGATGCGCTTTCCACCAAT
>DASXIL010000591.1:0-2596 GCA_036497985.1 Candidatus Angelobacter sp.
CTGGTTCCATTTCGCGCTGCCATAAAAAGTCGAGTTCGGCTGGTCATGACGGCGCATATTGTGATGCCGGCGTTGAATGGCGGATCGAATGAATTGCCGGCCACGCTCTCGCCGCGAATCCTGCGCGATTTGCTCCGCAGCAAGATGGGCTTCAGTGGCGTGATTGTCTCTGATGCCCTCGATATGCATGCCATGGAGCAGGGATCCGGTTACGTGGCCGAGACGATGGCTGCCGTCGCGGCTGGAATCGATCTGCTTCTCTTCAATCACGATCTTTCCCGCGTTGAACCGGCTTGCAGTAATCTAGTCCAGGCGGCGCATAGAGGTCTGCTTTCAGCCAATGAGATTCATGCTTCAGCGCGGCGCATTCTTGCCCTAAAGAATTGGATCAAGCGGCAGCGGCAGGAATCTTTGGCCGTGATTGGCTGCCACGAGCATCTTCGCCTTGCACAAGAGGTGGCGCGTAAATCAATCACGCTGGTGCGCGATACCGCACAACGGCTGCCGATGCGTATCGGCCCTAACGATAAAATTGCGGTTGCGTTGCCGCGTCCGGAGGACCTGACTCCAGCCGATACCTCGTCGTACGTCAAGCCGGTGCTAGCGGACGCGCTTCGGCGATATCATCCGCGAGTCGATGAGTTTTCCTTTGGTATGAGCCCGTCGGACGAGGAGATTGGCGCGTTGTGTGAGCGGCTGACCAAATATGATGTGGTGGTACTTGGGACCATCAATGCCACTGCTCATCCGGGCCAGGCGGATTTGGTGAAGAAGCTGGTCAGCCAGGGGACGTGCCTGATTACGGTCGCGCTACGCATGCCTTATGATCTCGCGGCGTATCCTGAAGCTTCTACTTACATTTGCACATACAGTATCCTGTCGCCCTCTATGGAAGCGCTGGCCGAGGCACTTTTTGGACGCATTGCTTTTACCGGTAGCTTGCCGGTGACCATTCCCAAAAGATCCGGAAAGAAATAAAGTCAAGCGAGGCGCTGGCGACTGATCAGGGGACGGCCTGAGTCGATTCGCGAATCACCAGCTCGGCGGGAAGCTTGCGATGAATGGCGGAGCCGCTGCGATTCTCGGCAGCCGCGCTGATACCCTCAATGAGGATGCTGACCGCGCTGGCGCCCATGGCCTCCATAGGCTGGCGCACCGTCGTAAGTGAAGGCACAAAGAGCTGCGATGGATTGATGTCATCAAAGCCAATGAGTGAACATTCCTGCGGTACCTTGATGCCGGCCTTGGCCAGGGCGCGCAGGGCGCCAAAGGCAGTCATATCGTCATAGGCCATCAGCGCGCTAAACGTGCGCTTTTGCTTGAGCAGGTCTTCGGTGATCCGGAAAGCATCATCGACCCCGGCGGTCAGGTTCACCTGGTCCGGCAAATCAACAACCAGTTTGGGATCAAGTTCAAGCCGGGTGTCCTTGGCGAAGCGTTGCACACCGCGCCAACGCGCTTTGCTGCTGGCGAGTGCTCGTGGACCGCGTACAAAGGCGATCTTGCGGTGTCCGAGAGAATACAGGTGCGCCAAGGCCGAATATGCGCCGCCTTCATCGTCCACCGTCACTGAACTGGTCGCATTCGAATCCAGTTCGCGGCCGATGATCACGGTCGGGATCTTGCCGCGTTCAAGGTCGGCGAGGAGATTAATGTCCAGGTACAGCCAGTTGGCCAGCACCAGCAAGCCTTCCACACGGCGCTCCAGCATCATCTCCAGATATCGTTCAAAACGGGCGCGTTCATTGTGCGCGTCGGCGAGGATGGACAGAAACGATTCCTGGTACAGCGATTTTTCGATTCCCCGCAGAATCAGCGTGCAATAGGGATCAGTGATATCGAACAGGATTACGCCGACGGTATGATTTCTTTTGCTGCGCAGGGACTTGGCAAAGATATTCGGATGGTAACCGAGTTTCTTTGCCGCCTTGTGAATGCGCGCTTTGGTAGCAGGCGGAATGTAGCGCGCCAGCGGCGCATTGTTCAGAACAATGGAAACTGTGCTGGCGGCGAAGCCGCTCTCCCGTGCTACATCACGGATGGTGACAGACGCTTTCCTTAAGCCCTGCCTGTTCATTTTTTTCGCTTTCCCTTTACGGCGGTAGGGATGTGACCTGGATCTGACTCCTATTCTCGCATTGATTGGCCATTCTTGTTCATTAAAATTCAGCTACAAAGTATCTATTTTTCCAATTGTTTTATTGAAACGATTCGTTATAATTGTGTTCCGGTTCTGTATTTCGCAGGAGGCGGGGCCATGCCGGCATTCTCCATCGGGGTTGACCTGGGAGGGACCAACCTGCGCATCGCCGCCGTGGAAGAAGGCGGCACGCAGCTTGAGGGCGTAAGCGTGCTCACCGAAATTAGCCGCGGGCGCGAAAAGGTCGTGAATGAGATCACAGAGGCCGCTCGCTTCCTGACCAACAAGTATTCTCCTTCACACAAATTCCTGGGGCTGGGAATAGGCATTCCCGGAATTATCGACCTGCAGAGTGGCACCGTTCATTCGGCTTCAAACCTCCCTGACTGGAATGGATATCCGGTGCGCGACGATCTTGAAATGCGGGTGGGTACTGCGGTGATCCTGGAAAATGAT
>DASXIL010000592.1:0-3405 GCA_036497985.1 Candidatus Angelobacter sp.
TCTCAGGCAGCCATCAAAGTCGGTGCGCAGCTGCAAAACATTCGCGCCGTATTCCATAGCTTGCGCCAGTTTCCCGGCGGCAACCTGTCCGGCCGGCAAAAGTACGATGCTTTTCATCTCAGCGCGCGCGGCGTATGCGGCCACAGAAGCTGAGGTATTACCTGTGGAGGCGCAGCACACCCAGGAAAATCCTTCCGCTTTTGCCATCGTGATTGCCGCGGAGATTCCCGTGTCTTTAAATGATCCAGTGGGATTCATACCTTGATGTTTCACCAGCAGGTTCGGCAGTCGAAGCTCGCGGGCGGCTTTCCTGGGTGGAACCAGAGGGGTGTTGCCTTCGCACATGGTAACCATGTGCTGGCGATCGACTTGCGGCAACAGCTCGCGGAAGCGCCAGACGCCGCTGGCATTTTCCGGCAGTAATGATCCTCGCCGTTCGCGCCAGATTTCTTTCAAGCGTAGCGCGAACTCCGGCGGAGCGGACGCCCATTCCGGATAAACTACCTCCAGCAGCTCCGAGCATTGCGTGCAGCGGAACATTCGATCGGCAGTTTCCTGCACTTTGCCGCAGTGGACACAGCGCAAAACGTGCGCGGCTACCTGCGGCTTGGCCGGCACTGTGCTCATTGCGCCCCCGTTCCTATGGAAACGCTGGGGCGCAGGCATACAGGGATATTTGCTCCGGCGTTCTGGCAAAATTCATCGTGCACGGCACGGACTACTTCCGGGCTGCGCGCAGCCGATACAGCAAAGCAGATGCTCAATTCACTAGCTCCCTGCGCCACAGCGATTACGCTCACATCACAACGAGCAACCGCGGAGAAGACACGGCCCAGGATGCCACAGGTCCCTTTCATCGATTCACCCAGGACGGCCACGACCGCGATTTCATTGTTGACCTCCGCCGGAAGAAGCACGCCTTGCGCGAGCTCAATGCGAAAAATCGAATGGATCAACTGGAGTACCCGCGCTGCATCGGTTTTGCGCAGCACCAGCCCCAATGCATGCTCAGGAGAAGACTGCGTTGCAAACAGCACTTCGATCTGTTCCTGCCCGAGGCGAAGAAAGAGCCTTCCCCAAAGCTCCACGGGATGGACATCACGCCGCGTGACCAGCGAGATGAGCGTTGCGTCTCTTACTGATGTCACGGACTTCACGGGCGAGTTGCCTGGCCGGGCGTCATGGGTGATTTTTGTGCCGGCTACTTCAGGGCGGAATGAATTCTTGATCCAGACAGGAAAGCCCGCTTCAGCAGCCGGATATGCCGCCTTGGGATGAATCACTTTCGCGCCGTAATAGGCCAGTTCAATTGCCTCTTCAAAGCTAATTTCCGGCAGAGTGGCGGCGTCAGGGCAAATGCGGGGATCGGCGGTGAGCACGCCATCCACGTCAGTCCAGATCCAGACTTCATCCGCGCCAGAAGCTGCACCAATGATGGTGGCGGAATAATCGGAGCCTCCGCGGCCCAGCGTGGTGGACTTGCCGAGTGCGTCCGCGCCGCTGTATCCGGCGACTACCGGCACAATGCCGCGATCGAGGAGCGGAAGCAAGGATTGCTTGCATTGCTTGCGCGTGGCTTCAATATCCGGCGCCGCGTTGCCAAAATTGCTGTCCGTGACAATCACGTTTTCAGCGCGCACAAACTCAGCGTGAGTCCCCAATTGATGGAGATAACCAGCCAGCGCCCACGCGGAGATTCGTTCACCGAGCGCGACCAGGGAGTCCGCCGTCTGCGCTGAAATATCCGATCGCAATGCGGAAAGAGCGTGACAGGCGTTTTTTAATTGCGCGACGACTTCAGCCAGATAATCATTTGCCGCGCCATGGTGCTGCGGTTCAAGCAGGCTTGCGAGCAGTTGCCGGTGAACGCCCTCAAATTTTTGTAGATTGGCATGGGTTGCAGAGGCATCGCCTTGCCGCGCCGCTTCAATAGTTTTAAAGATGAGGTCGGTCACGCCCGCCATGGCGGAAACTACCACTACGATTCGGTCATGCTTTGCCGCCTCGCCGACGATGGCGGCGCACTGGCGGAACCGCTCGGCATTTCCGACCGAGGTACCGCCAAACTTCATTATGATCAAACGCTTCCCGTGCATTACTATTTCTCCAGCTTCTGCAAAACTGCTCCAAGTCTTTCCACCAGAGGCACCAGTTCGCGGGTTACTCCAGCGCCATTGTTGTCGGCCGCAGTGAACACCGCTTCTGTCTGCACACCCTCACCGGCAAACAATCTCTGTAACTCCTCCGCCACTCGCACCTCGTCGTTTGTGGTAAACGCAATCACTGACGAACCCGACCCGCTGATTGCCACTCCCAGCAAGCCGGGAAGCCGCAAACCCAGGCACTGCTCCATTCCGGGAACTAGTTGTTGCCGGAATGGCTGATGCAACTTGTCCTGGAACAGTTCTGGAAAAAGCTCGAAATTTCCTGAAAAGCAGGTGGCGGCAAGAAGAGAAGTGCGCTGCAAAGTATGCAGAACATCAGCACGACCATACTGTTTGGGCAGTACTTCTCGCGCCTGGTGCGTGGGTACAGTGATTGATGGAGTGACGATTACCAGCCGGATACTCTCAGGGAAGTTGGTCTTTGCCACCACTACCCGCTCCACATTGTTGGAAAGCGCCAGTACCAGACCACCATGGTAAGCTGCGGCGGCATTATCAATGTGACCTTCAATCTCTTCTGCCCAGCGTAAAAGCAATTCCGGCGCAACTTCTTTTCCACTATGTTGCACGCCGAGCAGAAGGCCGGCAATCACTGCCGCCGCGCTGCTGCCAAGCCCTACACTGATGGGAATCTCGCTTTCCACCGCCACGTGGCCCCCGGGCGGAGGAGCGTCAAGGCGCTCTGCGGCGAATCGCAGCGCATGCAGGATCAGGTTTGAACTTTTCATGGGAAAACGTTCAGGGGTCTTTCCCTGATACTCCAGGCTGAGTTCCGCCGTGGCGGAAGGCACGAAGAGCGCTCTCAAATAAATTCTTAGCGCCAGGCCGCCGCAATCAAAAGCGCAGCCCAGATTGGCAGAAGTAGCTGGTACCACCACCCGCCAGCCATGCCCCGCGTTTTGTGAATTTGATCGGCTCATAAATTTACGTGGCCACCAAAAGCGAAAACCCACTCGTTTCAGCGAGTGGGTCAGGAACTTTTTATTGCTTGTTCGTTACGCTGACGGCTCGCCTGAGTTTCGCATGGATGTGCTTGTGCCTGTTGTTGTCAAACACATGGCCACTGCGAAGATGTTCTGGCGAACCTTCATGAAATGGCACTATAGCCCGGATTTATGGCGAGAGTCAAGAAATCTTACGTCGTGGCAGGGGCTATAGTCAGCATTTTGCACGCGATCGATGTGCTCACTGTTCCAAAGCCAGAGCTGCAGGGTTTTCCGAAAAAAATGAATCGGTCCCA
>DASXIL010000593.1:0-3690 GCA_036497985.1 Candidatus Angelobacter sp.
TGTAGCGGATAAGCTTATCCATGCGATACGAGAGGCCTTTCCAGAACTCGAGGTTGACATCGACTCGATCTTGTTCGGCGCCGCCACGCATGACATAGGGAAATCAGTTCACCCTCAAGAATTGTCTGGGCCGGGGTCTCAGCACGAACGCGCAGGTTTTGCATTGCTAAGAAGCCTAGGCGTAACTTCGGAGCGCGCAAGATTTACCTACACCCATGCCGCCGGGGCGAACGAATCCGGGACGAAAATAGAGGATCTGTTGGTTGCGCTGGCCGACAACTGCTGGAAGGCCAAGAGAGTAGCTCCACTTGAGGAAGAAGTGGTTCGAATGATCTCCGAGAATCTCCACAAGGAATCATGGGAAGTATTCGCTGCCCTGGATGGCATTTTGCAGATGCTGGCGGCCGATGCTGATACGCGCCTGGTTTGGCAGGCGCAATTTCCTACGGTGTAGTCTCCAGCGAGCGTGTTATTTTTCGGGTTGCAATGCCATGATACGTCTAAGCCCTTCCTGCGTTACAAACAACTCAGGATGAATTGCCGCTGCCAGCGCGTGCAAGCCTTGAATCAGCGTGCTTGCGGGCGTATTCAGAAACTCGTCATTGATGCAATAGACGCGGCCATTCTTTGCTGCTTTGGTTTGCTCCCATCCACGCTTGGGGATGATCTTTTCCAGCGGCACGCGGTCTCCCGCCCCGCACCACGCGGCAACGATCACATCGGGATTGGCTGCAACTACCTCTTCTTCAGTCGCATGTTTTCCCGGCTGGCCAAAGAAGCGTCCCCCGGCAGCTTCCACCAACTCCGCTACCCAGGTTTGCGAAAGGATCAGCGGCTTACCCCATTCTTCGCAATAGACCAGAGGACGCTTCGCGCCCATTGTCTTCGACCACATAGCCGCAATTTCCTTTTCCATTTTTTCTGCCACTGCGGTTCCACGTTGCGATGCGGAACGGTCCTCCAATCCCATCACCCTCGCAATCATCAGGATGTCTTTATAAATATCATCCAGAGACCTGGGCGCGAGTCCTAGAAAAGGCACGCCGCTCTTGAGAATTTCCGCCACGGATTCAAGCTGGTACGGCACTGATGCAATCACCAGATCAGGTTTGGCTGCCATGATTTGGTCGGCTTTCGCTGACCAGGAATCTTCCACAATGATGCAGCCTGTTTTGAGAACCTCGGGGCAGACATCAACACAGTATTTAGTGCATGCCACCAAGCGGTCCAGCACACCCAGATCACGCAGGGTTACGGTCACGCTCGGCTGGAGCGACACGACTCGCGGTGGGGCCATGTTTTGAAAAGCCCAGTTTTCTGGCATCATTGAATTATAAGGAATGTCCTACTCGGAGAAAGTCCTCGACCATTTCGAGCATCCGCGTAACATCGGCGAACTGGCTTCGCCGGACGCCGAGGTGCGGCTGGAACATCCGGTGTGCGGCGACATCATGAGTCTGGCAGTCAAGGTTGCCGATGGACGCATTGACCAGGTTCGGTATCGCACGCGCGGCTGCGTGGCCTCAATTGCCGCTGGTTCATGTCTCACGGAAATGATTCAAGGAAAGTCTCTGGCCGAAGCGTCGGCCCTGCAGCGTGAGAGCCTGCTGGAAGCTCTCGGCGGACTGCCAAATGCGTCTATCCACGCCACGCATCTGGCGATGGACGCATTGGCGCAGGTGCTAAAGAAGCTAGGCGCACACCGAGCTTGATCGGAATCAATAACTTGCACAGCAGGCTTTCGACTACAGGGCAGCTACTCACATAAAAATCTTCTGTCTGGACGCCAATAGCAGTACAATAACTCCCCATAACCCGCCCTGCCCGGGGACGAGAGAAGAAAATGAATATGCCGCTAGCGATGCTTTTGCTGTACGTTACTACGCTAACGCCGCCCAACCCTTCCGTCGACGGCGTGAAGATCGTGACGCGCCAGATCACGGGCGGCTTTACTGACACGCGCACCGAGTATCTTGCGCCCGACCGCCTGCGCAATGAGTGGCAGTCGCAAATGCGCGACGGCTCCAGCCCCATGGCCACCATCATCCAGCGCGGCGAACATGATCGGGTCTTTATGCTTGACCTTGCGGCGCACGAATACATTACCTATGAAACCGATCCCCGGGGATCGACGGTTGCCGTTAAGCGGCCCATGGTAGATTCCGGCGGGACGCTGAAGATATGGATTGAGAGCACCGATACCGGTGAGCGCAAAGAGCTTTTTGGACACACTGCCCGGCACATTATTACCCGCGAAAAGCGAGTTGCCGGGCCCGGAGCATGCTCCAAGCCTTCTGTGAGTGAGACCGATGGCTGGTATATTGAGGGTTCCGTGTTGCCGGAGTGGCACCAGCAGAAGAAGAACAATTATGGCGTGGTGCTGGCTGCAGAAGTCTCCGCCGGCTCAAATGACAAGTGCTTCAACAAAATGGACAAGATTGAGGTCCACCGCAGCGGCGTGGAAACCGGCTTCCCGGTAAAAATAACTACCACGTTGACCAGCGAAATAACCCAGCTTGATGGCGGCACACGCACACTTTCTTCCACGTGGGGATCAGAAGTAGTGGAGTTGAAGGAAGGGCCGCTGGAGTTGACGCTGTTTGACGTACCCAAGGATTTCCGCCGCGTGGAATCGCTCCGCAGCTGGACAGCCCAGCCGCCGCGGCAGCTTACCGGATGGGAATGGTTCAAGGAAAAAGTCCAGGAAATGTTCAGATAACGGCGAGTTTTTTGACGGCAGGGTTTATTAAAGACGGGTTTCTTGAAAAAACGACCGCTGATTTGGACCTGTTCCGCTGACTCGCCCGAAAATCTTCAGCCCCAGACGCGATGCGCCGTTTCCATCACCAGACGCATCTTGGCCCACTGTTCTTCTTCTGTCAGAAGATTTCCTTCCATGGTCGAAGCAAAACCGCATTGCGGGCTCAGGGCAAGCCGTTCCAGCGGCACGTAGGTTGTGGCCTGCTGGATCCTGCGCATCAGGACGTCTCCATTCTCCAGTTGCGGGCGTTTGCTGCTGATCAGCCCCAGCACCACGGTCTTGCCGGTGGGAACAAAACGCAACGGAGCAAAAGTGCCGGAGCGTTCATCGTCGTATTCCAGCAGAAAGCGGTCAACGTTGATGCCGCCGAACAGCTTGTCTGCAATCGCGTCATACCCGCCTTCCGCATACCAGTGGCTGCGATTATTGCCGCGGCAAAGATGCATCCCCAGCGTCACGCCCGGCCGGCGGGCCGCATCCAGCACGGCATTGTCCGCGCGGATGGATTCATCCAGCAGGTCTTTGGGCTCCACCTGCATTTCCTTGCGAATCCACTCACGCCATTTTGGATCGATGTAATAGCTGTAGCGGGGCGCGTCAATCTGGATATAGTTCACGCCTTCGCGTGAAAGCTGTGCCAGCTCCACTTTCATCACGTCCACAATCGCCCATAGCAGTTCTGAATGGTCTTTATAAACACGATCGGTTACGCCGCGCTTAAAAGAGATTGCGGGAAACTGGGTAACGCTTGGCAAAGTCATCTTGATAGGGCCCGGGCTGTGCTGGAGCAGAAAGGTGAGCTCGTGTCCGGTAAACCGGCGCATCTGCTTTAGCTTTGCCGTAACTACGCCGGCCACACGGCTTACATTCGCATCTTCCTGACCGCCCGGTCTGCCATTGCCGTCTCCATTAGCTGGCGGAATATCCAG
>DASXIL010000594.1:0-2809 GCA_036497985.1 Candidatus Angelobacter sp.
GTATATCTGCGGCGAAAGACGTTCTACTGAATCTCCGCTTACAATCACTCAGTGGCCAGACTGACATTTGTCGTGGGGAAAGGTGGCGTAGGCAAGACGACTGTCTCCTGCGCGCTGGCGTTGCACCTGGCGGCGCACCACCCTCGCCAATCGATACTCTTGATGTCCACCGATCCCGCTCATTCACTGGCCGACATGTTAGAAATCAAAGATAAAGCTGGGCCGCACAGGCTCGCGGGCGTCAAGGGCAAAGTTTCCGTCTGGCAAATTGATAGCGACCGCGAGTTCAAGAAATTTCTTGATGGCAACCGCGAAGGAATTCTAAACATTGTTGAAAACGGCACGTTCTTCAACCGAGAAGAAATTGCGCCGCTGCTGGATACCACGCTGCCCGGCATGTCAGAAGTGGCGGGGCTGCTCGCGCTGCGTGACATGCTGGAAAGCGGAGAGCACGACCATATAGTGGTCGATACCGCGCCGTTCGGGCATACGTTGCGCCTATTTGAGCTGCCCGGACATTTCCAGCGCTTCCTGAATTTTCTTGAGGTCGCCTCCAGCCGCGATGACCTGCTGGCGCAACGCTTCGGCGGACGGACCTCCGGCAGCCCCGCCCACGGCTTCCTGGAAAAATGGCAAGCTACGGTCAGGCAGGTGAAAGAAGCTTTCAGCGCGGACCAGGCCGAAGTCCTGCTGGTGACCTCGCCGGAAACTTTCTCATTGAATGAAGCCGTGCGCTGCGTGGACGCGCTGAAAGAGTCGGCGGCGGAGATGCGTCTGGGTGGTATCGTCCTGAACCGTGTAGTGATGTCGGCGGAAGATTGCCCGCGCTGCCGTGCCCGCATTCTACAGGGAAAAAAAGCAGTTCAGTTCCTGAAACAAAAATTTCCGCGTGTGCCCAGATTGATCGGCCGCGATCCCGGAAATCCTTTGCTCGGTGCAAAGCAACTGCAGCGCTTCGGCGATGCGGTCTTTGCCGGCGGCCAAGCCAATCTCGCCGCCCCGCCGCCAAAAGCATCATCGAAACAACAACTGAAACAAAAACTCAAGTTCGTAAAAATCAAATGGCCCGCTCCCAAAACCGGGCTCTCGTTCACGCTGGGCAAAGGCGGCGTAGGCAAGACCACGGTTACCGCCGCGCTAGCCTTCCATGCAAGGTCGCTCAATAAGGATGTTCATGTCACGGTGTGTTCCACGGACCCTGCGCCATCGCTCGATGATATTTTCCAGAAGGATATTGGCGACCAGATGATCTCTGTTCTGGGCGATTCCGGCTTCGGCGCCATAGAGATGGACGCGGTTTTTGAATTTCGCCGCTGGGCGGCGCGCATCAAACAGCAACTCTCTGCCGGAACCAGCATGGAATCCGGCGGGCTGCATGTTGATCTCACCTTTGAAAAAGAAGTTTTTGCCGCACTCATGGATGTGGTCCCTCCCGGCGTGGACGAAGTTTTTGCTATCTTCCGGATCATCGATCTCCTGGACGCGAAGCAGGGCAGCGTCTTTATTGATATGGCGCCCACCGGCCACGCGCTTGAACTATTGCGCATGCCGGATCGCATTCTTCTCTGGTCGCGCCTTTTATTGAAAAGCCTGGCCGCGCACCGTACACTAGCCCTCGCCCAGGATGTTGCCGTAGAACTGGCCGGATTAGGGCAGCGGGTGCGGAAATTGCTGGAATTGATGCGTGACCCAAAGCAGAGTCGCGCCTGGGCGGTAATGCTGCCGTAGCCTGTGCCAGACCGGCAGACCCAACGCCTTCTGGCGGCAATCAAAGAGATTGGCGTGGCCGTGGATTCTTTGTTCGTGAACCGTGTGCTGCTTGGACCTGCGCCGTCGGGTAAAAAGACCGGCTGCAAGACTTGCCGGCGCGCGCAAAACTGGCAGTTGGCGACATTGCAGTCATTGCAAAAGAAATACGGCGGCCATCGTTTGTATTTGGTACGCGATTTTCCCGCGGAAATTGCGGGAGCGGCAAAGCTGAAGCAATTTACCGGCGAATTATGGCAAATTCAAACCGAAAAATAGCGGCTACCGGTGCACTCTATCTTTATGGTATTGCTGAGTCGCCTTTCTCTGCCGCGGCAAAGAAACCTGCCAAAATCGGAAGCGTTGGCATTGATGGGGTGCATCCCGTACAGCCCTTGCCCTGTGGCGATTTCCTCTGCTGGGTGTGTGAAGTCGATCAGGCGAGTTTTGCCAAGGCCGTTGAGCGCAACATGGAAAACCTGGAGTGGCTGGCGCTGCATGGAGTCCGCCATCAGCAGGTGGTTGGCGAAGTGGCTGAACAGATGACGATTGTTCCTGCGCGGTTCGGAACCGTGTTTTCCGGTGAACCCGCCCTTCTAAAGGACGTGCAGGCAAGAAAAGCCGCGCTCAAGAAGGTTTTTGCCCGCGTGGCCGGCGGCGATGAATGGGGCGTCAAGGTATTTGCGGAACGGCAGGTTGCACCGGTTGCTGTATCGGAAGCGAGGTCGGGCAAGGAATATTTGCAACAGAAAGCTGCGCGTTTGAAGAAGCGTCCTGAACGCAACGATCAGGAATTGCAGGAATTGGCGACGGCGCTGGGCAAAATTGCGAAGGATTCAGCGCCGAGCGGCAAGGTAAGCGGAGCGCAGCCCAACCTGCTGTGGCAGGCCACGTTTCTGGTGCCCCGCGCCAAGCGCAAGCAGTGGGACCAGGCGCTAAAAACTTTTGTAGAGAGGTGGGACGGGCAGCGGCGCATCGAAGTAAATGGGCCATGGACGCCGTACTCGTTTGTCTCCGATGCCGAATGATTTTGAAACCTTAGAAACGCTGGGCGGAGAAGATG
>DASXIL010000595.1:0-4091 GCA_036497985.1 Candidatus Angelobacter sp.
TCTCTTTTTCATCTGGCTGGCCGGCTCGTCGATCGTCATTATCATCAGCTTTATTGAGGACTTGCACGAGCTGCTCGGCGAGTAACCTCGCATTCATGGATACGCTTTCCAATTGACTGCTACTCCAACTAGACATAAACTCAGCGCTGAGCGTCCTTGCCGGGGGCAGTTGCATGCCCGGTGGTGAGTAGCAAGGTTTCCACCCTTCATTCATGTCAGCTGGTCAAACGTTTACCGCTCCGCAATCGAACCGGGTACGGCTTGTAGTTGCCTCCTCGGTGATGCTCACCTTCATATCCTTCTGGCGAGCGGCAGCAGTCGTCCTCAATGATTTGGGTTCATCGGCCTTCTACGCAGGCGGCATTGCGGAAGAGGCGGTCGGCAAAGCTGCGCCGTGGTTCATTCTCGGCGTCATGCTCTTCTCATTCGCCGTGCGCGCAGTGTATGTCGAAAGCTGCTCGATGTTCACGCGCGGCGGCGTCTACCGCGTGGTCAAGGAGGCGCTGGGCGGCACCTTCGCCAAGCTGAGCGTCTCGGCCCTGATGTTCGACTACATCCTTACGGGACCGATCTCAGGTGTCTCCGCCGGACAGTACATCACTGGGCTACTGAACGAGCTGATGACGGTTGGCGCAGCCCACGGGTGGCTGCCATTAGCTCTTATCAATACTGGTCATGCGCGCCAATTGCCGATGAATGAAACATCGGCTGTTTTCTGCGCTGCGGTTACGATCTACTACTGGTGGCAGAACATAAAGGGGATCGAGGAATCAACCGACAAGGCCCTTGAAGTGATGAAGATTACCACCGTCATGGTGGTGCTGCTGCTGGGCTGGGGCATCTTTTCCGCGATTCACTTGAGCGCTCCGCTGCCGCCGCTGCCGGTTCCGGCCAACCTGCACTTCTCTAAAGATGCACTTGGCTTTCTCGGCGGAACAAAGTTCGCGACGACGCTTGGCCTCTTCGGCATTCTGATGGCCTTTGGCCACTCCGTGCTGGCCATGAGCGGCGAAGAGACTCTGGCCCAGGTCAACCGCGAGATCGAGCATCCCAAGCTCAAGAACCTGAAGCGCGCCGCGATTGTCATCGCAATCTACAGCTTCGTCTTCACCGGAATTGTTTCGCTGCTGGCGGTCATGCTGATTCCGGATTCGGTGCGCGTTCCGGTCTATCGCGACAACCTGATCGCAGGCCTCGCGATGTATGTAGTAGGCCCGCTCACGCTCAAGATTGTCTTCCGCGTTTTTGTTGTCATCGTCGGCTTTCTGATTCTCTCCGGAGCAATCAATACGTCGATCATCGGCTCAACCGGCGTGCTGATGCGCGTCGCTGAAGACGGCGTATTGACTGACTGGTTCCGCAAGCCGCAGAAGAAATTCGGCACCAGTTATCGCATCATCAATCTCGTCACGGCGCTGCAGCTCTTCACTATCATCGTCAGTCGCGGCAACGTCATCACGCTGGGCGAGGCATACGCTTTTGGCGTGATCTGGAGTTTTACCTTCAACTCCCTTGCCATGCTGGTGCTGCGCTGGAAGTACAAAGGTGAACGTGGATGGAAGGTGCCGATCAATATACGGATCGGCAAGATGGAAGTGCCTGTCGGCCTGTTCTCGGTCTTTCTTGTGCTGTTCTCGACGGCAATCGTGAACCTGTTTACGAAGAGCGTCGCTACGAAGAGCGGCATTCTCTTCGCCGCGACTTTCTATGTCATCTTTACTATCTCCGAAGGACGGAACAAGCGGAAGCATGCTGCTACTGAAAAGCAGATGAGGGAGCACTTCCAGCTTGAGCATCAGGACACCATCGGACGCGAGGCGCTGGAGATCCGGCCCGGCGGCATCCTGGTCACCATGCGCGACTCCGTAAATCCATTTGCGCTCAAGTGGGCTCTATCCCGCACCAACGCTGAAGACCAGGACATAGTTGTACTGACTGCGCGCATGGTGGGCGCCGGCGGCCCGGAATATATCGATGCTTCCGAACAACTCTTCAGCGAGCATGAGCAGATGCTCTTTACCAAAGCCGTCTCGGTGGCAGAGAGCTTCGGCAAACATATCTCGCTGCTCGTTGTGCCGGCAGGCGATATCTTCGCTGCTCTGGTGCAGACGGCAAATTCACTCGAAGTTACGGCACTTGTTTCCGGCTTGTCTACAAAGATGACCGCTCAGGAGCAGGCCTATCACGTTGGCCAGGCGTGGGAGAATCTACCCGAGCCAAAGCGCCAGTTTACTTTCTATGTCGTGATGCCAAATGGCGACGCGCAGGGCTTTCATATCGGCCCGCATGCACCTACGCTGCAGGCCGATGACGTACAGCTCGTGCATAGACTATGGCTGAACTTCCGCCGCGACCCTGAGATGCAGGGACTGCATCACAGCGACATTGTTACCTACGCGCTTACTCGCCTTGCCATTGAGTACGCCCGCGACAAGCAGGAAACGCTGCGCGACATACGCCGCTATAGAAAAGACGGAAGCAAGAGCGGCACGCTTGAGTCTTCTTCTACTCCGAAGATCGGCAAAGATGGACTGGACTATTCGATTCCTGCTCCTAAGCCATCTTCCAGCCCGGATGACCACGACACGTAGCGAATTCTGCAGAGTTCTGCGACACAACTTACCGGCTATTTCTGGCATCTTTTTGCCAAGCATATTTGTCAATGCCTTCTTACTCCCGTAAAGTAAGAAGGGGTTAGATATATTTCCCGTGTCCGTAGCTGCTTAAAGGGATTTCGTGCGGGCCAATCATAAGAGCGAACTATTCAGCACATACAAGTGCCTTGCAGTTGGTTATTTCTGATCCTTTGCTCTTTTCGTCATAATCCAAAACCCAGGTAAATTTGGTGTCTGAATGGAGGAATAGTGGAAGTTAGCAAAATAGTGGCTGAACTGGATAAGGAAATTGCGCGGCTCAAGGAAGCCCGCGAGCTGCTCGCGGGATTATCTTCATCGCACCGCGGACCAGGTAAGAAGAAATCCGCTGCGAAGCCACGCAAGCGAACCATGACCGTCGAAGGCCGTCGCCGGATTGCAGAAGCGATGAAGAAGCGCTGGGCGGAGCGCAGGAAACAGCAGGCAGCCAAGAAGTAAATTATCTGCCAGGATCAATTGCAAAGGAAGCGGCACAGGACTGTGCCGCTTCCTTTCTTATTCAGCGCAAGCTCTCTCCCGGCGCAATGGCATTCACTTCAATGCCGCTTCCTTCAAGCAATGTGGAAAGCTCTTCCGGTGTTCCTGTAAGAACGGGAAAAGTTCCGTAGTGAATCGGCAATACACTCGCGGCTCCCAGATATTTTGCCGCTAGTGCGGCCGCCTTCGGTCCCATCGTGTAGTGGTCGCCAATCGGCAGCATGGCAAGCTGCGGGTGATAGAGATCGCGAATCAGCTGCATGTCCAGGAAGACGCATGTGTCGCCAGCATGATAAAGCACGGGGCCATCCTGCACGGTAATGACAAAACCCGCTGGATCGCCGGCATACACGATCTGATTGCCGCTGTCCGCCCCTGAGCTGTGCCTGGCCTCGACCATCGTGATGGTCACGTCCTCATACTTCCACGAGCCTCCCAGGTTCATGCCAACCGTCTTCTTCACGCCCTTTGACTCTGCCCAGCCCATCAGCTCGACCATGCCGACAACAGTAGAGCCGTGTTTGGTTGCCACAGGCTCGAGATCGGCGACGTGATCGCCGTGTCCATGCGTGGCAAGAATCAGATCGATCTTTTGCGGTAGCTGGTAACCCTTCGGGAACTTGGGATTGTGCTCGATAAATGGGTCAATGAGAATCGATGTTCCCTTCGCGGTTGCGATGTGAACGGTGGCGTGTCCCAGCCAGGTCACAGTGGTTCCCTTCAAATCTGCCATATATGTATACCTCTTTACTTTTTATGTTGAATTGTTTGATTGCAGTGTCTTTTCTTTAGCTTAGGATGCGCGAGCGCACCTTGAACAATCATGAATTTTCACGCCATGAATTTACCCCTTGACGGCTATTCAGCCCGTGCGTAGCGTTATCGGCATGGGCGAAGAAAAAGCGAATACAGGCGCCAGCCTTCCTCTCTTTGATGAAGACGGACAGCAGGTCAAATTAG
>DASXIL010000596.1:0-5299 GCA_036497985.1 Candidatus Angelobacter sp.
CACGCTTACGGCATAGCCATCTTCTTCTTCGGCAAGAGCTTTTTCCCATCCTGCGCCGAGTTCAGGAAGAGCCGCCGTGCCCTGTATTCGCGCAAAGACTTTGAGGATGGGTTCTTCGCAGGGAATCTGCACGTGGATTACGCCGTTGACGAACGTGGCTTCGCAGGTTGGCTCGCGGTCTTTAATGTATTTTTTTCGCAAAGCCAGCAGAGACGTATACCAATCGAGCATTGGATTTTCACCCTGCGTGAGCTGCCAATTTAGTTTGGAACGCTCAAAGGTTGCGGGATCCTGCGGATCGGGCACTTCGTCATCTGCGAAATCAAAGTCCTTGAACTCCTGCTTGCGGCCTTCACGGACTGCATGTTGCAATGCGGGATCGCCATAGTCTGTGAAGAAGAGGAAAGGATTGGGCTCGTCATATTCCTGGCCCATAAAGAGCAGCGGCGTTTCTGAAGCCAGCAGCAACAGCGTGGCAGCAAGCATTCGCGCGCCGCGAGGGACAAGCGCGGTGAGCCGCTCGCCCTTGGCGCGATTCCCGACTTGATCGTGGTTCTGAATACAGATCACGTGCGCGGCTGCGGGCATGCCTTGGCTGCTGGAGCCGCGCGGGCCGCCCCAGAACTGGAATGGCTCACCCTGAAAGACGAAGCCGTGCGTGAGCGCGCGGGTGATCTGCTCTGGCGAACCAAAATCCTGGTAATAACCTTTGCGCTCGCCGGTAAAGTACGCATGGATAGCGTGATGGAAATCGTCACTCCAGATTGCGTCCAGACCATAGCCGCCGGCTTCCGGTGGACGAACGATTTTAGCGTCGTTCTCATCGGTTTCAGCAATCACGCAAATGTTGCGGCCAAGTTCGGTGGCCAGCGCAGCGACGTCGGCTTTAATTTCAGCGAGAATGTGCTGCGGTGAATCGTCCTTGATGGTCTGGACGGCGTCGAGGCGGAGGCCATCCATGTGATACTCCCGCACCCAGTAGAGCGCATTCTCAGCAAAGTAACGGCGCACGCCTTCGCAGCCGGGCTGATCAAAATTGATGGCTTCGCCCCACGGCGTCTGGTGTTTGCCGGTGAAGTAGGGGCCAAAGAGCCGCAGATAGTTGCCTTCATTGCCGAGATGGTTGTAAACCACGTCAAGCATTACGGCCAAGCCGATTACGTGCGCGGCATTGACCAGACGCTTGAGACCTTCGGGGCCGCCATAACTGGCCTGCACCGCGTAAGGCGATACGCCGTCATATCCCCAGTTGCGCGTTCCGGGGAAGGCTGCGACGGGCATGATTTCAATCACGGTGACGCCAAGTTTTTTCAGGTAAGGCAGCTTGGCGATGGCCGCATCGAACGTACCTTCCGGCGTGAACATGCCGATGTGTAGCTCGTAAATCACGTAGTCGCGCAACGGAACACCGCGCCATGCAGAGTCGGTCCAGGAAAACTTTTCAGGATCGACGATCTCCGTTGGCCCGTGTACGCCTTCCGGCAGCAGCCGCGAAACGGGATCCGGAACGGGCTTGTTCTGGTCGACGATGTAGAAATATTTGTCGCCGTGGCGAGCAAAGGCCTGGAGGGTGAAGAAGCCGTCAGAGGATTGCATTGGCCAGTCATGCGAGCCTTGATCGTTGATCAGGCGGAGCGTCACGGTTTTTGCGGATGGCGCCCAGACAGAGAAATTGCAGTTATCGCCGGCGAGATGGGCGCCGAGCATTTTCAAGGCGGCTTTGCTTAGGGTGCGGGTATTCACGTATCGTGAGAAGTATGTCACGTTTGCGAGGATGCTTCTGCCGTTGCAACTAACAAACACCAAGGAAACTGGTGTCGCCCCGCCGGGGCTTCGTCATTTCCCTAAACTCGACCCACCGCTTCCGCGGTGGCCTAGGCTCTTTCGCGCCTCCGGCGCTGGGTTATCGCATCACAGCGAGCGTAGCCAATCCTGATGGAGAAATCTCTTATCCTGGCTTCGTCTTCGCCGCGGCGACAGGAGCTGTTGCGCGAAATCGGGATTCCGTTCCAGGTGCATGCCGCGAATATCAATGAAGATCAAAGGCCCGGAGAGGCGCCGATGGAATATGCGTTGCGTCTTGCGCGGGAAAAAGCGCACGCGGTCGCGGCGCAATATCCGCAAAGCTATGTGCTGGGCGCGGATACGATCGTCGTCTTGCAAGGCGAGGTACTGGGCAAGCCCATAGACCACGCTGATGCGGCGCGTATGTTGCGGCTGCTTTCCGGACGCGGCCATGAAGTGACCACAGCGGTAAGCGTGGTTGCGCCCGGCACGATTGGATCGAGCACAGTTGCACTGGGCGTAGTTGCGCCCGGCACGCTCGTGGAGACACGTGCCAGCACAACGAAGGTTTATTTCCGCGAAATTGGCGAAGCCGAGATTCAGCAGTATGTTGCCGGCGGTGAACCAATGGACAAAGCCGGAGCATACGCCATACAAGGCGGCGCATCACGCTGGACCGACCGCATCGAGGGGGAATTTTCCAATGTGGTGGGATTGCCTCTGTCTTTGGTGACAGAGATGTTAAAGATTATCGGGTTAATGAAACGCTGATTATTTCTTGTCAGCGGGCGTAGCGGCACCCTGCTCGCCATCTTTCATTGCGCCCTTGAAATTTTTGATTGCGTCGCCCAGGCCTTTGCCCAGATCGCCGAGCTTGCTAGGACCAAAAAATATCAATGCGATGACCAAAATGATCAGCAGTTCAGGTACACCAAGTTTTCCACCAAACATTGTTTTGCTCCATCCAGGAAACACGTGAAGCAGGCTTCCGTGGGTTTGTTATTAAGGTTCAAAACGATTGTAGGTCAACAAAACAGGCGAGTCAAAGAAACATTGAAAACTAAGGACTTTAAGTAACTGAATCTTAAGTTCTTTAATAAATCCTTATGATTCATAGACTTTGGATCAATCCTGCCAATAGGGCTGTGCGCTGGGGGAGCTCCTGGATTACGACGGACTCATTAGAAGCGTGGGCCCCTTCGCCCAGCGCTCCCAGACCGTCCAGGGTCGGTATTCCCAGTGCCGATGTAAAGTTTCCGTCGGAGCCGCCGCCGGTGGAAGACTCCTCCAGTTTCCATCCCATGGCTCCGGCGATCTCCCGTGCCAAGCTGAACAGGCGCACCGTGCGTTCTGTCCGTTCCATGGGCGGGCGATTGATGCCGCCGCTCAGCTCGATAGAACAGTCCGGATCGAAAGGCTTGAGCGCGGCAAATTTCTGTTGCAGTTCTTGAGCGTCAGCGGCGCGGGCAATGCGCAAGTCAACTTCAGCCCATGCTTCAGCGGCGATCACGTTGCTGCGGGTCCCGCCCTGGACCACGCCGGGATTCACGGTGATTCCGCGGGAAAGGTCAGTAAATTTCACGATCTCCAGAAGCTGGCGCGCCAGTTCAACAATGGCGCTGCGGCCTTTCTCGAAATCGACGCCGGAATGCGACGCCCGGCCACGGACGCGGACAGTGATGTCGCCCACTCCCTTGCGCGACGTTTTTAGATGGCCCTGCGGTCCCTGCGATGGCTCCAGCACCAGCACAGCTTCACAGTCTTTGGCCGTGGCTTCAACGATTGGGCGGCCCGTTGTGCTGCCAACTTCTTCGTCGGTATCCAGCAAAATTGTGACCGGACGGTGCGCCGCATCGGCTTCCTTGAGGGCGCGCAAGGCAAACATCATCATGGCGATTCCGGCCTTCATGTCATACACGCCCGGACCAAAGGCGCGGCCTGCTTCCATGCGAAAGGGCATTTTCGCCAGGGTGCCCAGGGGCCAGACGGTGTCAAAGTGTCCCAGCAGAAGCACCGGCTTGCCCAAAGCCCCGCTGGAAGCTACGCCGGGGAAATCCGCTTTCAGGTGATTGCCGGCCGCTTCCTGCGGATAGAAAGTTACCTGCCCGCCAAGGCGCTCAAATGACTCAGCCAGAAATGAGCCCATGCGGTCCACCGCGGCTTTGTCGTCGCTGGGCGATTCAATCTCTACCATCTTCCGCAGCAGTGACAGCATTTCTGCTTCGTGCTGCTGGCAGAAGGCAAGATACGCGTGCGCGGATTGGCTGGCTTTATTGCTGGGCATCAAGAGCCATCATAAATGTTCATGGGTAAAAAATCGTCATTCAACCATCCGGCTCTTCGCAAAAAACGCGCAGGATGAGTACCCGGTGCCCGAGAACTAAAGTCAGACATATTAAATGTTTTGGGAGAGGTTGATAGGAGACGCGTTATACGGACACAAGCTTGAATCGGACTCGTTGATCGCTTGGTGATCCGTTGCAGCCCCAGGTCTAACTCAACGAATGACCCAAGAACAGAGAACATTCAGAAAACGTTATGGTTTTGCTTTTTGCTTTTTCTGTTTGGTGTATTTAGCTTGCAATTCCGACTTCGTAAGGTGCTGGGCAACGAAGTATGCCTGTGAGGCTCCCGCACTGGTGAAATGATCTAAGAGCCCGTCTCTTAGAATTTTCAATAAACTTGAGCGAATGATGAAACTTTGGGCTTCGAAAAGAACCTCGTGAACGGTGACTCTTATTTTGCTCTCCACTCCGTCCCGAAGCGTATCCTCAAGAAAGTGTTTGTTCAATCTATCCCCATGTGCATGAAAATTTCGCATTTCATACAAATCATTAAGGATATTTCCAACGGTAAGTTTAGGATCCTTCAGCCAATTTAAGAGTTCGCCTTGGGGATAAATTGACGTGGTCTCCCCCAGAAACCATTTGATTCGTTCCTTGGCAACCAAACTCCCTTGATGTTGAAAGTGATGTGAGGTATAGAGAGATTCAATCGCGGATGCCCACAATAAGAAACGAGCTTTCTTGTCCAAGTGCTGAAAATGACCAAGTTCATGAAACTGGACGGACATTCGGAATTTCCAAAATTCACCTTTCATCGCACGAAGAAACTCCGGTAGTAGTGCCTTCAATTCTTCTGCATCGCGAGTACGGAGCTTAAAATGCTTTTGGTTTTGGGGTGTCTCAAGCAAATCATACGGATGGTCGAAGCCAATTAAATCGAACTTCCCGTCAGGCAGCACCTTTCCATACATCAAACCAGTATCCTGTCTCATAGGCCGAACTAAGCGGAGACACGCTGCAACATTTCTCAAAAGCTGAATGGAGTTGTTGTCGTATTCAAATTCTCCGACTTTCTGGCCGTCGACAATAACCGGAGCCCTCTCATACCGGTGAACTAGGGCATAGCGAGTCCCTTTTAACCTCTGAACAGAGCGTCGTCCCATCTCCTCCGTAATATATTCACTGAAGCTGTCTGGGCTGAGAAGAGTGGATACATCTTCAACGGTTAC
>DASXIL010000597.1:0-4098 GCA_036497985.1 Candidatus Angelobacter sp.
TCCAAATGATGCTTCGTATATCGTCATTGTGACCCGTGGTCATCGCGATGATATGCGCGTGCTCCGCTGGGCGGCTGAAACGCCGGCACGATATATCGGCATGATTGGTTCGCAGCGCAAGACCATCGCGATCTATAAAGAATTAGAAAAAGAAGGCATCGCCGCGGAGAAGCTGGCGCGCGTCTATGCGCCGGTGGGCATCGATATTGGCGCGATTACGCCGGAAGAAATTGCCGTGGCCATCGTGGCCGAGATGATCGCCATCCGCCGCCATTCCGCAACGCCGCTGCCGCACATGAAGAGCGCGAAGGCCGCAGAGATTCTCAAGCAGTCATAAACTTAACCGCAACGGACGCAAAGATCGGGTATTGTCTCAGTTTCACCGTTCAAGCATAGGCCAAAAAATGAACCGTTGGAATATCCCTGACTGGCTTGCGACAGAGATCGTTGAACGAGACAAATGTTGTGTCTATTGCGGGATTGCTTTTGGCTTAGCTGGTGCTAGCAAAGGCCGACTCCCAACCTGGGAACATATCGTTAATGACGCCCGGATAATTACAATGGAAAACATTGCGCGATGCTGCTGCTCATGTAATGCAAGCAAGGGAGCTAAATTGCTGTCCATCTGGCTCGAGTCCGCTTATTGCAAACAACGCAGCATTAGCTTGGAAACTGTGGCTGAGGTCGTAAAAGCTGCTCTCCTGAGGTCGCCTCAACTTTCAAACTGAGACACTACCAAAGACCGCAAAGGGATTTCGGTCCAAATCTTTCTTAGACTTGGCGTCCTTCGCGCCCTTTGCGGTGAACAATTTCGGACGCAACCAAGTAAGATATAGTTTCACCCATGGCCCTTTCACCTTCATTTGCGGGCGTCATCCTGGCAGCCGGGGCATCCTCGCGCATGGGGCGCGATAAGGCGCTGCTGCCCTGGCGTGACGGCACATTTCTTTCCGCGGCCATTCGCGCTCTCCAACCCGCAACCGAGCTGGTAATCGTGGTGGCCGGGGCCAATGCGCCCAGCCTGGCGCCGATTGCCGACTCCCAGGCGGCGTTTCTGACGGTAAATCCAAATCCGCAGCAAGGCCAGTTCAGTTCTTTGCTGGTGGGTTTGCAGGATGTTCTCAATCGCGGGCGCGACGCCGCTATCGTCACGCTGGTGGACCGTCCTCCGGCGGAAGTGGAAACGATTGAGCAGATCAAGGCATCGTTTCTCTCAAGTGACGATCGCATCTGGGCGGTGGTGCCGGAATACCAAGGCAAACATGGTCATCCCATTGTGATTGGCCGCGAAATGATTGAGGCCTTTTTGCGCGCACCCGTTCACAGCACCGCCCGCGACGTGGAGCATGCCAACCAGCAGCACATCCTTTATCTTCCCGTGAACGATCCGCTGGTCATCGCCAACGTGGACACGCCGGAAGACTTTGAGAAACTCCGCGCAGGTACCGCCCTTTGAGGACAGAGACATCCGCCAGCCAGAAGTTCGCTGACTCCATACTGGCCTTGCGGCCACGCGTTGCCGTGTTTGATTGCGACGGCACGCTGTGGAGCGGCGACTCCGGCGCTGACTTCTTTTACTGGCAGATCGACCGCGGCATGTTCCCGCATGGCGTAGCGGAGCGCGCCGCAGCCCGCTATGCCGACTACAAACAGGGCAAGGTGGATGAAACTGTCATGTGCGGCGAAATGGTCACCATCAATGCCGGCAACTCTGTTCAGACGCTGCAGGAAGCTGCGGAAGAATTTTTCTCGAGCATCGTGGAAAAGAGAATCTTCCCGGAGATGCTGCGGCTCACGCGCGAGTTGGAATCCATTGGCTGCGAGGTCTGGGCCATCTCTTCCACCAATGACTGGGTGGTGCGTGAAGGCGTAAAGCGTTTCGGCATTCCTCGGCGGCGCGTGCTGGCTGCCAGCGTGCATATTGACGATGGGCAAATCACTGATAGGCTCATCCGGGTGCCGAGCGGCCCGGGCAAAGCCGCTGCCATTGCGGAAGTGGTCCAGAAGCAGGTGGACGTATGCTTCGGCAATTCAATTCATGATTTCGACATGCTGGAGATTGCGCGGCATGCTTTTGCCGTGAATCCCAACCCCGATCTGGAAAAACTCGCGCAGGAAAAAAACTGGCAGATTTACTGGCCTTCAGGTACCGGGAACCATTCATGAGGTAGAACGTGCCGTTCGCAGAGATCATTCATACTCGCCTGAACACTCGTCTTTTTTACCGGCTGGAAGGCAGGAGCGATTTCCCTCCCTTGGTGCTCTCACATTCGCTGGGCTGCGATCACGGCATGTGGGCCCCGCAAATGCCTGACCTGCTCCAGCATTTTCAGGTGCTGCGCTATGACACGCGCGGCCATGGCGCCTCGTCGGTTCCTGCCGGTGATTACACACTCGAACAGCTCGGACAAGATGTAATTGGGCTGGCAGACAAACTGGGCCTTGCAAAGTTCGCCTTTTGCGGTCTCTCCATGGGCGGCGCTGTGGGCCAGTGGCTGGCGGTCCATGCTCCACAGCGGCTTACTGCGCTGGTTCTAGCCAACACGTCGCCCAAGCTGGGCACACCGGATACATGGGACGCCCGCCGAAAAGCAGTACAGGAAGGCGGCATCCAGGCAATTGTCGATGCCGTCATGCAACGTTTCTTTTCTCCCGACAAACAGGAGAGCATATGGGCACAATCCACGCGTGCTGTCCTTCTTGGTACCGATCCTAAAGCCTATGCAGCATGCTGCGCCGCGCTTCGCGATGTTGACATGCGCCCAGCCCTGAGCAGGATTTCTGCTCCTACGCTGGTCATCGGCAGCGACCGCGATTCGTCTACGCCATGGGAAGGAAACGGCTCGGTGTTGGCGCGCGATATTCCAAATGCCAAGCCATTCCGCATGCAGACTGCGCATCTCTCCAATCTGGAACAGCCGCGAACGTTCATCACGGCCTTGCTGGATTTTCTCCTAACGGAGAAGCCAGGCAAGAACCTGCTTTAAACCTCCAGCATCCGGATGGGGCGCCGATTTCCGGACCGCATCTCCTGTCGGTCGGGAACGGCATGGGCAAAATATTTTTCCGAACGCTGCTTCCGTGGTTGTTCTTTGCCGCAACTCTCATTTATTCTGCCAAGCAGTAGTGAATTTCTGTATGTCCGTGCCCAATGAAATGGCTCAAACGCTGGAAGACCCAGACCCTGCTGCTGTTGGCGGTGATCGGTCCGGGGTTCATTACCGCAAACGTTGACAATGATGCCGGTGGCATCTATACCTACTCGTTCGCCGGGGCGCAGTTCGGCTACAAACCTCTCTTTACCATCATTCCCATGACGTTGGCCCTGATCGTGATTCAGGAAATGTCCGCGCGCATGGGCGCCATTACCGGCAAGGGCCTGAGCGACCTAATCCGCGAAGAGTTTGGTCTGCGGCTTACCTTTGTGATGATGTTGTTTCTGGTGGCGACGAACTTTGCCAACGTGATGGCCGAATTTGCCGGCGTGGCCAGTTCCATGGAGTTGTTTCACGTTTCCAAGTTCATCAGCGTGCCCATTGCGGCCGCCGTAGTGTGGCTGATTGTGGTCAAGGGAAATTACAAGACCGTGGAAAAGGTCTTTCTTACAGCGTCCTTCTTCTATATTGCTTACATCGTCGCCGGGGTGCTGGCGCGGCCTAACTGGAATGCCGCCGCTTTAAGCACGCTTTCGCCGCCTACCAAGGCCTCGGTATTCCGGATTCCCGGCTACACCTACATGGTGATTGGAATCATGGGCGCCACCATCGCTCCGTGGATGCAGTTTTACCTGCAGGCGTCGGTTGTGGAAAAAGGCGTCACTGAACGCGACTACAAAACTACCCGCATTGACATTCTTGTAGGCTCCATCTTTGCCGTGCTGGTGGCCGCGTTCATTATCATTGCCTGCGCAGCCACGCTCAACAAGTATGGCCATCCCGTGATTGCAGACGCCGCAGACGCCGCCCGCGCCCTTGGCCCTCTGGCCGGCAAATATGCGTCTTTGCTGTTTGGCGCAGGATTGTTCAATGCATCGCTCTTTGCTGCGTCCATTCTGCCGCTGTCAACGGCATACACGGTGTGCGAAGGCCTGGGCTTTGA
>DASXIL010000598.1:0-3846 GCA_036497985.1 Candidatus Angelobacter sp.
CTGGCGGCGAACGCGCCTTCACTGGGCAGCGCCGCGGGCATTTTCTTGACCGCCACCGGATTCCAATTCATGCCGTCCTCAGTCGCGATCAGCGGGAACTTGCCGTCTACAGAATCACTTACGCCGATTCCATGGGTGCTGTCCCAGAAGGCAAAGCAATCGTAAAAAGCTTTGGGATTGCTGTTGGTGAACTGCCGTTGCCAGACCTGGCCGTCATCAGAAGTCTTATAAATACGCGATTGATCGCCCGGGCCGATGCTGAGCACGAACGCCGTGTTCTGGTCAAAGGCCTGTATGTCACGAAAGTCGAGCGAGTCGGCGCCGGCGATGACCAGCGTCTCCCAGGTCTCGCCGCCGTCAATCGTCCGCAAGACCGTTCCTTTGGCGCCGCTGGCCCATGCCACCTTGCTGGAAACCGCGCTGATGCCACGAAGCGGGACGTCTGTGCGGCTGTTTTGCGGTTTTTGCGCGTAAACGACCAGTGAAATGAATAGTATGGTAATGTTTGCGGCTACGCGCATTCCCATGCTCCCAAAGGACTTAAAATTGTAACCTTTGGCTTCCAGCTTACTCTATTCTGGTACGGAGGGAATCGAGTTGAGTACCATCCCGTTCTCGATAACTGCACAAAGCGAACTACGAGATGAGGAAGTAGTGGCCCGTGTGCTGGCTGGCGAGACGGCGCTTTTTGAGATTTTGATGCGCCGCTATAACCAACGGCTTTACCGGGTTTCCCGCGTCATCCTGCGCAATGACGGCGAGGCAGAGGACGTAATGCAGGATGCTTACGTGCGCGCCTACGAACATTTGAACCAATTCGCCGGCAAGGCGGCATTTTCAACATGGCTTACCCGCATCGCCATCCATGAAGCGCTGGCGCGCAAACGCCGTCGCGGCCGTATGGAAGAACTGGATGCACTGCCCGAAAACGGAGATTTTATGGCCATTCTCAAGTCCTCGTCGCCCAGCCCGGAAGATGGCACGGCTACAGCCCAGGCCCGTGAACTGCTGGAAGCGGCAATCGACCAACTGCCGGAAGCTTATCGTGCGGTGGTGATGTTGCGTGAAGTGGAAGAAATGAGCGTGGCGGAAACCGCGGAAAGTCTTGGCGTGAGCGACGCCGTGGTAAAGACGCGCCTGCATCGCGCGCACGCCATGCTGCGCAAAGACCTTTATGTCCGCGCCAAGGGCCGCGCCACCGATCTCTACCAGTTCCACGCCGTGCGTTGTGATCGCGTAGTGAAGGCCGTGTTTGACAGGATCAGGGCTAAAGGACCGGAGGATGCTCCGATCATCAACTGATTAAGCCTAACTTCCCCATCTCGGCGATGTCGGCGATCCCGGCGATAGTCGCGCTTTGCGCGCCCACCCCTCCCCCTATCCCTCAACTAGGATTCTAAAGCGCTTACATCAATGCATCCCAGAGGTATCCCAGCCATTGCCTGATCAGTGGCATCTGTGCTGATCAGTGGTGAGGTTTTTGCCTTTCCGATCTCGGCGATGACGCGCGATCCCGGCGATCCCTCCCCCTCCCTGGGTCGTCCCAGATTGGCGTAGACTTGAGCGCAATCATCCCAAGTCATCCCAGATTGGCGTAGGTTTCACGCACAGGGGTACTGATTGGCGTAGAGTTGAGCCATAAAAGGCGCGCGGCGCAAGCATCGCCGCGCCTCAGCCTGTCATCGTGAGCGAGCGGTGTAACCGGGAGCCGAACGATCTAAAGCAGGCGAAGCCTATCAGGTTTGGCTAAAGGCCAAGAGCTAAGAGCTAATGGCTACCCGCCATTTGCCAGCTTCTAATTTGTCAAAGAGCAACCACGTCTATCCACCCCTCAGGGCTGTTGTACTCTAGCCAACGGCATTTGGAAATGCAATCGCGAATTAGGACATCTTGACAACGTAGGGCCGCGGAAGCATTCCGTTTTTTGGGTGGCTGGTTTGGTGCCGACATTGGCTCTTAAGGCGAAACTTTTCTTCGCAGCCGCAAAACCACGCGTTGCTCAGCGAGGGGCACCTGCGCCCGGTCAACCGCAGACCACACAGTATTTATTCAGTACCGGAAAACTTTGCCTGAACCATTTGTAGATCCAAACCTGATTGTACAAATTGCTTGCAGATTTCGAACTGTTGGTTCGCCGATATGGCACCCAACAGATGCTCTAGCGCCACCATTTGACTTTCGGGAGGATGTGGACAGCGCATAGCTATATCACCAGCCTCTTCTAGCAACTTTTGAACGTCGACCCCAAACAGAACCAGAACGTCATCGCTGTCGGATCTCATCTGCTGACTGATATCCGTCCAATAATGCCAAGCTGGATATTTGAGTCCACAACATTGTGAAGCGAATCTCACGAGACTGCCCCAATTGGTAAAATATACAAGTAAATGCTCAAAGCAGCCAAGATATAGTCCAGCTAAAAACTCCTCCATGCCCACTTTTGTTGCCTTCTTGTGGGCAAGATAAGAAGATGCGAGCAACACACATCCCACATCTTCTGACTTCGGCATCTGAGCAAATGATTTCATCCTACCACCTTCCTATTGAATGTTGTCTGCGCAACTCACGATTTTGTAATTCGTGTCCGAGAGTGAGAAAGGACCAGGTGTTTCAATCTCTATAAACGCCGGGCACACGCTCTTAGTCTTCTTGCATTCTGATTTAATTCTAGTAAAGGATGGATTGGCCACACCAAAACCCGCTTTCCCAAATTCCACTCGGTTAATACAGCCATAGAGACACCGCGTTCCCTTTATGAAGAAAAAATGGCAGTCCCAGAAATGACCGGACGAGACAAGCTCCGCAATTCCGGGATCCGGTGTTCCGCACAGAATTTCCACCCAACCGTCATCGATTTGATGTCCATTGGTGGAAACCAAGCCCAGGCTCCATACAGTTTGAGCACACTGCCTGTACGGAGCAATAGAGCTCTGGAATGAGCTTAAGATTGATCCGACGGAAGATGTGAAAGCGTTTAAAGGCTTGGCCGCAGGGGCTGAGACCTTATTGAGTGCCTGAGGAGTAGGTGTCTTTTTTGCTGGTTTTGCCGCTACAGACAGGAACCGCCCCGTAGCTGAGCTATAGAGCCGCGCGGCATTCTCTAACCCGCTTTCAGTGTCGAGTTGCTTGGCCTGGAACTTCAGCAGACTGTCTTTCGTTGCAGTGATCACCCTCTGCCCGCCCTGAGGATAGTAATCTGACTCAAATTGCTTCACGCCGGTGGAGTTGGTCATCGCCCGAACGGAGCCAGCCTCGTCCGTCACAATGTGGTAAACGGCGCCGGCAGCGTCGTCACGGTAGCCCACAGGCTGGCCATTGAAGTGCACGTATTCATCAGTATAAACGCCTGCGCTGGTGCTGCGGCCAAACAACGGATGCTTACAACTAGCTGCGGAAAACCAATAAAAATCATTCGTGCCTTTTTTGACGCGGGCGTTTGTGCCGTCAAATGTGTAGCTGGTGCCGGCAGCAGTCTTGGGGCGGTTTTCCGCGTCCCAGGTATAAGCCTTGCTGCCATCGTTGGTTAGATTGCCGGCAGCGTCATACGTAAACCCTACGATCTGATTGCTGTTGTTGACGGTAACATTCAGGCTTTGCGCTGTGCATTTTGTCACACCCATAGTGAGCAGATTGCCGTAGCGGTCGTATCCGTAGCTGTTGCCCCAGCAATCCGTTCCGGTTGTCGCCTGGCTCTGCGCGGTGGCCATGCGGTTCAGGTTGTCATAGGTAAAACTCTGGCTGCGGCCAGTGTTGACGTTGTTGGTGATGGAAGCGATGCTGCCATTGTTGACTCCGCCGCCGAGATCATAGCTATAGGCGTGATCGAGGGCCGTGCCACCGCTCGAC
>DASXIL010000599.1:0-4917 GCA_036497985.1 Candidatus Angelobacter sp.
ATGTTCTGCACCGTCTCTTTGCCAAGGTAGTGGTCGATGCGGAAAATCTGGCGTTCAGTCAACACCTTGCTGACCTGGCGGTTCAACGCTTTGGCCGATCCAAGATCATTACCGAACGGTTTTTCGAAAACTACGCGCCGCCAGTGCCCATCTTTCTCGCACGCCAATTCGGAAGCGCCAAGATGGTCGACGATGTTCCCAAAAAAAGTTGGACTGGTAGCAAGATAGAAGAAGTAGTTGCCCTGTGTGTTGCATTTCTTATCGATCTCGGCCAGGGTCTGCCCAATTCGAGCATAGAGTCCGGGATCGTGAAATTCGCCGCCCACATAGAAAACCCGCTGGACCATCCAATCGCGGAGCTTGGGATCAACCGTGCTGGTGGCGAACTTATCCAGATTGTCGCCCATGATCTTCTGGTATTGCTCCCGAGTGTAATCGTTGCGGCCCACACCCAAAATCGCGAAGTCAGAAGAAAGCAGCTTGCTCTTGACCAGGTTATAGATGGCAGGGAAGAGCTTGCGCGAAGTCAGGTCACCTGTGCCGCCAAAAATGACCATCACGCAAGGGCCTGTAGGCGGTGGCGAGCCTGAAGGTGGCTCTTCCATAGCCGGCAATTCTCTTTCTAGTAGGGGCATGTAAGCGCGATCTCCTGATTCAAGAAGCTTTTTCGGTCTTTTTGGTGAGCTCAATGTGGCCGCCAAATTTTTGTCGCATGGCGCTCAGCATTTTCTCGGCAAAGGTGTGGTCCTGTCGCGAGCGGAAGCGCGTGTAAAGCGCCGCGGTCAGAACGTCAGCAGGGACAGCTTCTTCCAGCGCCGCTGTAACGGTCCAGCGGCCTTCGCCTGAATCCTGCACAATGCCGGTGTACTCTGAGAGCGTGGGATTTTCCGCCAAAGCCATGGCCGTGAGATCCAGCAACCAGGAAGAAATCACACTGCCGCGTCGCCAAACTTCAGCGATATCCGGCAAGTTGAAATCGTAGCGATGGCCTTCAGGCAGCTGTGTTGAAGTTGCGTTGCGGAAAATATCAAAACCTTCCGCGTAGGCCTGCATCAGGCCGTACTCGATGCCGTTGTGTACCATCTTCACAAAATGTCCAGCGCCGGAAGGCCCACAATAAAGATAGCCTTCTTCCGCTGTGCTTTTGAATTTCTCGCGTCCGGAGGTCTTTGGAATGTCGCCTTTGCCGGGAGCCAGAGTTTTGAAAATTGGATCGAGATGTTCGACCACTTCTTTTGGCCCACCGAGCATCATGCAGTAACCGCGCTCTAGTCCCCAGACACCGCCGCTGGTACCAACATCGATATAGTGAATGCCGCGGTCTTTCAATTTCTGCGACCGCCGCACGTCATCTTTATAGTAAGAATTGCCACCATCGATGATGACGTCACCGGCCTGGAAACGCTGGGCCAGCGTGTCAACGGTCTGCTCCGTGGGATCGCCTGCGGGAACCATGATCCACGCGGCACGCGGTTTTGTTAGTTTGGAGACGAAATCATCGAGCGATTTCGATCCCGTAGCGCCTTCGCCGGCCAACTCATTCACATTCTGCGGGCTCAGATCAGACACTACGCACTGATGTCCGGCACGCAGGAGCCGACGCACCATGTTGCCACCCATACGGCCCAGCCCAATCATTCCTAGTTGCATCGTTCTCCTTTTCCCTTGTTCCGAGCGAAGCGAGGAACCCCTATGAGTTATTCTGGGACGATCGGAACCAAGCCAGCAGACCAATATCTCCAGCCTTCACCGAGATTCATGGACTGCTCCGCCTTAAGAAACAAATTTGTCACAATAGCGGTCCCTCACCTCGGTTCAGGGTCTTAGAAAAAAACTACTTCAAAGCATTTACTACAGCCCGGCCTAAGTTCTCTAGTCCTGCTTCCACGTCCTTCGGCAGATGCACACGCAGCGCACGCCTTTTGCGGTCGGCCAGCACCTGGAAATCTCCGCGCGCCTGCGCCGCTTTTACGATTCCGAATGTGTACTTCTGCTCGGGCACGGGAAGATCGTTGGCATCGTCGCAAGTGATCTGCAAAAACACGCCGGTGTTGGGACCGCCTTTGTAGGCCTGTCCGGTGGAATGCAGGAAGCGCGGACCAAACCCGAGACACGTTGCAACGTGCTTGCGATCACGGACAGCATGGCGCATTGCTTGCAAGGATGATTCGTGCGCGTCATTCATCTCAATGTACGCCAGGAGAGCCATGTAGTCGCCCGGATTGAATTGGCTGAGATGCGCCCGCAGGAAGCCGGTCAAAGATCGATCATTTCCGGCAAGCTTATTCAGATTTGCTGCATTGCGCTCGTCGGTGAATAGCTTGATGCCACCTTCGTCGAAAATTGGAGACTCTTCCGGCAGCTTGCCGGACTTCTCATACGCCTCTGTCAATTGACGCGTGACGATCTTGCTGGCTTCTACGTCCGGCTGGTTGAAGGGATTTATTTTCAGGATCGAGCCCGCGACCGCTGTGGCAATTTCCCAGCGGAAGAATTCCTGTCCCAGGTCGTATGTATCGGCCAACTCAATCTCGACAACCGGATGGCCGACACTTTTGAGAGCGTCCAGCTTTTGTTTTTGGGCCGTGTCGGGCTCATTGGCAAGCCGCAGATGGACAAAGAGGCGATCGTTACCGTAAACGGCCGGCGCACCCAGCGCTTCGCGATCCACAGGTATAAAGCCTTTGCCGATCTTACCGGTGCTTTCAGCGATGAGTTGTTCCAGCCATGCGCCAAGGTCGTGAATTCCCGGTTACGTAATGATAGTGACTTTGTTCCGGCCAAGGTTTCCCAACGTTCCCAGAATTACGCCCAGGACCGTGCCAGGATTCTGGTCCGCCGGAACTTCTGGCTTGCAGGCCTGGACCATTTCATTCGTGCGCTGAAGAAATTTGCTGAGATCGAGCCCCATGATGGCGGCCGGTACCATACCAAAATTGGAGAGGGCAGAGTAGCGTCCCCCAATGCTGGCAAGGCCGAAAAAGATTTTGCGGAAATGATCGCGCTCCGCAACCTGCTGCATCTTGGAACCGGGATCGGTAATGGCGATGAAATGGTCGCCGGCTTTATCCTTGCCGACAGTTTGCTGCATGCGATCAAAGAAATACTGCTTGAAGATATTTGGTTCCAGCGTGCTTCCAGACTTGCTGGCCACGATGCAGAGAGTTCTTGCCAGATCCACCTGGGTCTCGATGGCCTTGATCTGTGCCGGATCGGTTGAATCCAGAACGTGCAGTTCTGGATGTCCAGGCTGCCTGCCGTAGGTGATCTTCAATACTTCAGGACACAAGCTGGAGCCGCCCATGCCGAGCAATAACGCGTGGGTGAAACCGGCATTGGCTGCATCGGAAGCGGCGTCACTGAATTGCTTCAAGTGCGAGAGCTGGTCGTCGACGATAGGCAACCAACCAATCCATTTATCTTCATCGTCACCAGTCCAAAGTGAAGGATCGCCGCGCCACAACCGGGCCATCTTGTTGCCGGCTTGCCAGTCTTTCAGCGCGGCCTGCACCGCTTGCGTCAGCGGCGGGGAGAATTGCCAGCGGGGCAACTGGATGCTCGTTTTGGTGATCACGGCTGGGCTCTCTTTTGCTCCACAACCTGATGGAGCTGTGTGAAAGCATCATCAAAGAGGCGGATAGCATCGTCGAGTAGCTTGCCGGTGACTTGCTTCATGGAGATTCCAGTTTTTTCCAGGTCAGACATGGTCTTGTCCGCGGCGGCGAGATCGGTGTCCAGTGTCCGCTGTAAGACGCCGTGATCGCGGAAGGCGTCCATAGTAGCCGGCGGGATGGTGTTCACCGTGTCGGGGCCAATCAGCTCTTCGATGTAGAGAACATCGCGATATTTTGGATTTTTGGTGCTGGTGCTGGCCCAGAGCAGCCGTTGGCTTTGTCCGCCTCGCGCAGCCAGGGCCTTCCAGCGCGGAGTTTCAATCATCTTCTGGTAATAACGATAGGCCTGCTTGGCGTTGGCGATGGCAACCTTGCCGTGCAACGCTTCGAGTATCTGTGCGTTGCCTCCTTTCGCAGTTTTGAGACGCTCGTCAATCGTGGAGTCAACCAAACTATCGATGCGACTGACAAAAAAGCTGGCTACGCTGGCGATGCCGCCGATATCCGTGCCCGCTTTCAGCGCGGCTTCCAGGCCATCGAGGTAAGCTTCAGCCACCGCAATGTAAGCTTCCTGGGCGAAGAGAAGAGTGATGTTGATATTCAGGCCTTCGCCGATAAGCTGGCGCACGGGTTCTACGCCCTCTGGCGTGCCGGGAACTTTAATCATGATATTGGGGCGATTCACCGCCTTCCACAGGCGGCGCGCCTCTGCGATGGTGCCCTGCGTGTCTCGCGCCAACTTGGGCGAGACCTCCAGGCTCACGTAGCCGTCGCGCCGGTTCGTGGATTTGTAAACGGGCAGGAGTTTGTCGGCGGAGTCTTGAATGTCGCGCACAACGATGCGTTCGTAAATCTGGCCCGTGGGCAGGCCCTGCTTGCCGAGCTGGGTAAGAAGGTCCGTATAGTCATTGCTGCCCGCAATGGCTTTTTCAAAGATCGAAGGATTGGAGGTAATGCCGCGGAGTCCGTCCTGGTCGATCAGCTTCTGCAACTCGCCGTTGAGGATAATGTTGCGGCGGATGTAGTCCAGCCAGACGGATTGACCATATTTCTGCAGGCCGAGCAGCGCGTTTTGAGTGCCGATGGTCTGGGTTTTCTCAGGGGTAGTGACGGGGTTCATGAAATCTTCTCCTTGATGGTTGAGTCAACGATGGTCGAGTCAACCGAATAGCGCCGTTCTATAGCCTTTATCTTTGCCAGGCGACGCTGGTGCCGATCCTCACCGGTGAACCGGGCGTTCAAAAAAATCGTGCACAGATCTTTTGCCAGCTCGTCGGCCACCACGCGCGCGCCCAGCACCAAT
>DASXIL010000600.1:0-5562 GCA_036497985.1 Candidatus Angelobacter sp.
CCGTTCACGATCATCACCGGCGATGGCAACTTCCTTCCCCAGCCGGTTTGCGCCAATAGCATTTACCTGAGCGTCGCGCAACGTGTGGATGTGATTTTGGATTTTTCGAAATTCAAGGCAGGTGACCAACTTTATTTGCAGAACCGGCTGGAGCAGACCAATGGCAAAGGGCCAAGCGGAAGGATCTTGTTTCCAGGCGATGACATCATGCGCTTTGACGTAATAGAGGCCACCGCTGAAGACAAAAGCTGCGTGCCGCAAAAGCTTAGAGATTTGCCCGCCATCAGTATGAGCGAGATCAGGCAGCGGCGAGTGTGGCAGTTCGATTATCGCGGAGGAGTGTGGACCGTGAACGGCAAGGGCGCAGGAAATCTTTCGATCGTGAGTGCGGCCATAGAAGAGGGCAGCGCGGAGATGTGGACCATCCGCAATGAAGGCAAGAATTGGTCACACCCGATCCACTCGCATTTCACGGAATTCCTCCTCTACAAGGTGAATGGAGTTATGGTTGGCCGGCGGCAGATACAAACCAGCGATGTTGAAGATCCACTTCGCCGCTCGCGGTTCGTCGACCTTCCCACTCCTCTCGCGCAGGGTGCTCAAGGCAAATGCGGCTTTCAATGCACAGGCACTCCGATCGACAGATTCATGGGCGGCACCCGCCGCGACATTACTACGTTGCTGCCTAATGATGAAATTGAGATCTTCATGCGTTGGAAAGACTTTCACGGCAAATACGTGATGCATTGTCACAACGTGGTACATGAAGATCATTCCATGATGGTCCGTTGGGATATCGTTCCCGGAAAAGGCAACAAGGGAACGGTTCGCACCCCGGCGAAACCAAAAAGCTGACATGAGACTTGCGATACCGGGAGCACAAAGGAGTGAATGCATGTTGAACCTGGGAAGATGCTGGTGACAGCCGTGAGCGGCGCTGCTTCTGACTGCGCGCGGCCACTGCGTGGCCCGCACGCGGAATGCATTCCCAACATCATCGTGCGCACGCATTTGAACCAGCGCGCCTGGTTCTATGACGATCTGATCTGGCGCAAGACGTTCCTGATTCACTGCATCGACAGCAAAACTCCGGAGAGCTTTGCAGCACTTAAAACCATGGCCAGAGTGCAGGCGCTGCTGGATAAGCGGATGGGACATGACGTCTTCATCTATTCGATCACTGCTGATCCGGCGAGCGACACACCGTCCAACTTGCGCAGTCTTGCGGAACAGTACGGCGCGCATGAAGGCTGGCTGTTTCTGACTGGTGAAGAGAAGGCGCTGGAACAGTTGCGGCGAAGGATTTTCATCTACAACGGTGGTCACGACTGCTCCATGATGCTGGTCAGGTACGGCAATGAGGCGGTGGGTGTTTGGGGAGGTATACCAGCCAGCAACAGCCCTGAAGAGATCGCCGAACGAATTGCGTGGATCACGCCGCGTGAGATTCCAGCGGGTCCGCCACAAAGAGGAGGGCCGCCGCTCCTGGCTGGACAGGAAGACAAATGAAAATGCTGATCTACAAAACGATGGCGGTGTTCTTGTTGGCGCTGTTGAATGGGCTGTGTTTTGCGCAGCAGGCATCTACGGAAAAGTATTGTCCCTTTCTGCCGTCTTCACCAACCACGCCTGGTCACCCGCATCCGCAGCCTCGTCCGGCGCCGGCGCAGGTTACCCTGACTGAGCAGGGCGGGATCACTGTGGCCCTGATAGATACGGGTAAAGGATGCTTTGCAGAAGAAGATCCATTTCTTCATCCGCCGGGCACGAATTTCCTGCCCAATATCTTTACCAATGCGTTTGACGGCAGCGGCAACGAAATGGTGAATACGTTGCCTTCAACCCCTTCCATTCCGTACAACCTGCATGATGGCAAGCCTGTGGTCAGCAAGATCAATCCCGCTTCGCCCACAGATGACCTCATAGAGATTTTCGATCATGTGCAGTTCAGGACTTCAAAGAAAGGCACGCTAACAAAATTCGATATCGATGCCATTGCCAAAAACCTGGAGCGAGGTGTTGACATCCTGGAAGGGAACCCTATTGCGGACCGCCACTACAGCGGGCTGCCGCTGCTGCATTACAAGGGGCCGGAAAAGATCAGGAAGATAGAACCCATTAAGGACCAGAACGGCAATGTGATTGGAGGAAACGTAAATGTCCATCAGGTATGGTTTGATACGCACATTGAATCAGATACCGGATTTCTCGATGCCAGCGAAGTCAAAGATGTTCCGTGGACAGTAACATACACGGTCGACGTGCTTAGCCGCGGCAATGATGATTTTGCCCCCTTCGTGATGTACTTTGATGATCCGGCGTTGACTGCTCCAAAGCCGCCGTTGCCGCACATTGGCATGGACCAGACCTTTTATAACATGGAAGAAGGTACGCGCACGGTGTTCAGGATCAAGATGACTGAGGGCAAATACTATAACCTGGTTTATACTTGGGGATGGCGCTCTCACCCTCCGCGCGTGCAGGTCATGGAGAATGCCAACAAAATGGTGGGTGACAAGACTACAGCGCAATGGGAGCAGGCTGTTTTTGGCGGCAAGACCAAAGAACAGGCCATTACCCAGATCGGCGATCTCGCGCCTGCCAAACAAATGTGGATAGACTTCCGCACAGCTCAGTCGGAATTAGCCAAAAAGAATTACCAGGGCGTGGCCGACGCTATGGCGAAGGCCCGTGTGGCGTTTGGCGACTGGCGAGACCGTACCCAGTTGCCGCAAGGCATTAAGGTCGATCAAGACTCCGACCTTACCCTGTTTTATGTGAACAACACCATTTACGGGGAGTTCAAAGATGGATCGCGAGTTGATTTTCCCGCCTGGGTCCTCCGCGGCACTAAGCTAAAGGTCACGCTAATGAACGGTGACTATTTCGAACATGGCTATCAGAATGTAGACTTTGGCGGGGCCAGGGGTTGGGAAAACCAGTTCAAATCTTCGGTGGCAACCGGCGGCTCAGGATGCTGGTTCAGCTTCGGCCGCGTCCACTGGTGGATGAATATTCCTTCCACGCTGCCTGATTCCACTTCATTCCTCATCACAGTGCCACCCGCGGCCAAAACTCCCGGCGCGTCTGACAAACTCGGTGAATACAAGGTGGAGATCATCTACAACTTCGAGCCTTCACGCCGGTTAAGGTTCTATCAGTTTGATCCCATGCATCACGACGAAGCAGTTTTTTCGATTCATTAGAGCAAACAAGGAGTTGCTGTATCTCGCACACTGTTGCATTGTCGTGTACCGCAGCGCTCTTGCTGTGCTTGGCAACATAGTTTATCTGTTTGCTTTTAGACAGGATGTACGGCCCCTTGGCAGAAGCCAACTTCAATTGTGTCTTTCTTGATCTTGTGTTCATGCCTGCCGGCGCGGTGAATGCAAATAAGCCCGACCAAAGTGTCACCGTAAGGCATGCTTCATCGCCAATGTGATGATTATGCAGGCGCATGCTTTATGGAAGACACGCTATTCAAAGTCATTCTCCAATTGACCGTCATCATTGTCACGGCGCGGATATTTGCCGCTCTGTTCAGGCGTGCCGGTCAACCTGCCGTGTGCGGAGAGATGGCTGCCGGCCTGGTTCTGGGACCATCATTATTCGGCAAACTTCTGCCGCATGTGTTTCAGCAGGTATTCGATCCTTCCATCGGCAACATCTTTACAATCTTGAGCCAGGTCGGGCTGGTACTGCTGCTGTTCCTGATCGGCATGGAATTTGAATTCAGCCATCTTCAAACGCATGGCCGCAGGGCAGTGGGCATTTCGTTGGCCGGAATAGTTGTACCCTTTGGCTGTGGTTTGTTGTTGGCGCGGTTTGTTTATGCGTTTGTAGGGAAGGGCATCTCGCTGACCGGCTTTTGCTTGTTTACCGCGACGGCCATGTCCATTACCGCGCTGCCCACTCTGGGGCGCATTCTGATCGAGTTTGGGCTCAACCGCAGCCATATTGGAGTGACCGCAATTGCTGCTGCAGCGCTTGGCGATGCCGCCGGTTGGACTATCCTGGCAGCGATCAATGCCATCGTCCAATCGAATTTCCATCCAATCCTGGCCGCCAGAATGCTCATTGAAACCCTGCTTTTCGGGGCCATTCTGCTATTCGTGATCAGGCCACTTCTGAAACGTTGGACGCGCCACGTTCTTGCGGTTGAGGGCGAGCAGATCTCGTTTGCCACTCTGACCATGATGCTGACGCTGGTTTTCTGCGCAGCCATGATTACGAACCTTATTGGGATTTTCTCCATCTTTGGCGCGTTCATGATGGGGGCAGTTCTTTTCGACCAGGAGAAGTTCCGCCGTGCTGTGGCATTGCGGCTGCGCGATTTCGTTTATGTTTTCTTTGTTCCCATTTTCTTCATGTATACAGGCTTGCGCACAGACATTGGAACAATGTCAGGGCCACTCATGTGGGAGTTGTGTGTTCTGGTGATTGCAGTGGCGATTTTGGCCAAAGGAGGTGGTTGCGCCCTAGCCAGCCGTCTTAGCGGCCTCTCCTGGCAGGAATCCGCTTCCATGGGAGTGTTGATGAACACCAGAGGTTTAATGGAACTTGTGGTGCTGAACGTTGGCTATGACCTCGGCGTGATTCCTAAAAGCATGTTCTTTATCCTGACGCTCATGGCTGTTGTGACGACTTACATGACAGCTCCGCTGTTAAAGAAGCTGACAAACCTCAGCATTCCTCAGCCGTGCTTGCAGCTCTCGGCTGTTTCCAGCGAGATCGAAGTGCAGAGGACCTCAACCGCAAGCTAGCCCTCGCGTTCTTGGCTTCTTTTGCGATTGGCTATGCGAATTTTCCGCCTGCGGCAATCGGGATAGCTGTTGGCACCGGCTTGATGACTTTGCGCGTTCGGCCCGCGGTCTTCCTGAAGTGCTTGATAAATTCCGCTCCCAGTTTTTCCATGCGGGCGTCGCGTGTTGGATCGAGTACTTCGCACTCCCGGCGCATAGCTTCCGGATCAAAATCCAGGTTCGTAATGTCTACGGACTCAATTAGCTGTTTGTTGGTCAGTAGATTTTCGTCTTCGAGGACCGCTGAATAAATGTAAACAGCTATAAACCGGGCAAGGTTCTCAATATTGGGCATTGACTGGCGCAGCAGCCGAATGCATTCGCGCGACGAAAGTCCTACCTTGTAAAACAGCTCTTCAGATTTTTTCAGCGGCTCAAGGCCGGTAAAGTCGAACATGTTTGGTTCGCGGGTCATAGCAGGACGAGTCTGCTTCCAGCGATAGTAGGCAGTAATGAAGGCTTGAACGCTGTTATTCATGGGACCCAGTTTTGCGAATACGTCAAGATAAGGGACAACAAAGCTGGTATCGGTGAACACCTGGTTGATGAATGGGAAGACATAAAAGCTGAAATAGATGGTCAGCTCCCAGCAGTACTTCATCACAAAGCATTCCTGGTCCCCCAGCACTTCATAACTCACCGCATAGCTGGGAACATAAGCTTCATAGAGCCCCCACATCAGCAATTCATATAACCGTGCTTTTACCGCCAGGATTTGTTCGTCGGTGGTAAGGATTGTGTCGGTGATGAAGGTGTTGTA
>DASXIL010000601.1:0-1927 GCA_036497985.1 Candidatus Angelobacter sp.
CGACCTGGAGAAGTGGGACGACCAGACGCCAGAAGAAGTATCTACCGATTCCGCCGGTGACACTGAGCACCTGTCTCGAGATGAAATGGATACCGCACGGGACGCAGTAGTTGAAGGTCAGGCCACCGCAGTGATGATGGACTTCGTTTTGAAGCCCATGGGCAAGAGCCTGGTCAAAGACCCGGAAGTGATGGAGCTCTTGAAGCAGCACATGACCGGTTCCGGCGACTCGCCTGTAATGGCGCGAGCTCCCCTGCTGCTATCCGAGTCCATGCTGTTCCCCTACCGCGAAGGCCTAAGTTTTGAGCAGGACATATGGATGGACCAGGGAAGAGACGCGGCCTTCGTCGGCGCCCTCGACCATCCACCGTCATCCACGTGGGAGATCATTAACCCGCGCGTGTACGAAGCGCGTAAAACTCCGGCAATTCCACTGATGCCCGACATTCATCCGCTCGTTGATAAGCTTTATCAGCCATACGACATCGGGCAGATAGGCCAGCTCGATGTGAACATCATGGCCAAGCTGTTTGGCGGTGACCAGGCCGCGCGCAATCTTACGCCCGCGTGGAATGGCGGAATCTACTGGGCCGGACAGCTGCGCAATGCAACCGCGAACGGCGGAGAGAAATCCGGCAGCCCGTCCAAAGGAGATGTAAACGGCACCAAGTCTCTCGCAATCTTCTATTACTCATCGTGGAAGAACATGGGCACGGCCACGGCATTTGCCAAGCTCTATGCCGACAGCCTGGGAAGGAAATACTCCGGACTGAAAGAAGATGATGATGCCGAAAAATCAGGTGTGTCCGGGCGCGCGGAGTTAGAACGGGTATATACCACGAACGAAGGGCCGGTGGTGATTACGATCCGCGGCAGTCACCTGTTCATCGCGGAAAGCTTCCCGCTCGATCTCGCGCGTAAGTTAACAGCGCTGATTCTGGATGCTCAGGGCACCGGCGAATTAAAGATGGCGCGCGACGCCGAACAAGAACAGGCTCCGTCCGTACGGCGCGCTTCTTATTCGAAACGCGCAGAGACTGCAGTCGTCTCCAACGCGAATGCTCGTCCGATTCCCGGCAACGCACTCTCAGGCAGCCTGGTGCACTTTATGGCAAATTGCGGCGTATTGAAAGCTGCAATCGACAGCATTTCATTTATCAAATAATTCAGAGGTATTGAAATATCTGCACCTGAACGGCGAGGACTTTGAAGCTTGGGGATCTCCGAATGCCCCACCTTCGCCGTTGCGCGAGAAATTCGCGCAGCGGTCAAGGTGGGAAAGCCCGAACCATGATATTCCTGCCTCGTTACATGGCATGACCTCAGGAGTGCCAAATCTGCCGCACAATCGACGGGGTTTTACTCTCCATCTTTGCTGACGCCGTATTCATCCAGCAGCACAGCGACCAGCACGGCGGTAGGAACTGCAACCATCGCGCCCAGTACGCCTGCCAGCGCCGAGCCGATCAGCAGCGAAACAAGCACGGCAAGGCCGGGCAGGTTAAGACGGTTCCGCATAATACGCGGGACCAGAAACGAATTTTCGATCCAAGCGTACACGGCATAGAAGATAGCGACGCCAACCACTCTGGTCCAGGAATCAATCGATGCGGAAAGCAGCGCCAGCGCAATCCCAATCGCTACGCCCAACACCGGGATGATGTTCAGCGCTCCCATCAACACTCCAAGAGCATAGGCGTAGCGAACTTTGAGCGCGAGAAATACAATGGTGCTGCAAACGCACAGAATCAGCATCAAGCTACCCTGGCCGATGAGCCACTTATCCGCACGTAGCCTGGCTCGCTGCAACGTCATATCAAACCGCTCTCGGTTTCTGGCGGGAATGAATGTCAAAAACCAGCGATAAGCGTATTTGCCCTCAAGGATGAAGTACACCGTGAGAATGATACCCATTGCGATATCAAAG
>DASXIL010000602.1:0-5966 GCA_036497985.1 Candidatus Angelobacter sp.
GGAAGCAACCAGACTTCAACTGATCAGCTTCTCCAGGGAGCAGAAGCAAACCTGAACGGGCTCACACGGACGCTATCGAAAGATGAAGAAGCAATGCGGGCGCAGATCAGAGAGTTCATCAAACAAAGCCGGAACGCCACCACGGAAAACGATCCGGCGCGCGCTCACACGCTTGCCGTCAAGGCGCGTTTGCTGTCCGATGAACTGGTCAAGCAACGATAAGCGGCAGCAATGCCCGCCCACCAAATTCCTTCAGCTCTGCTCTTACGCACGCTGCAACTGGCTTGAAGCGCCATATTTCTGCGTGGCGTAACCGACGATCAAGCCGACCATCGCGCCGGGAAGCATGATCTGGAAATAATAGCCATGCTGCATGAAGGCGATGATCCACGCCAGAAAAGCGCCGACGGCAAGACCAAACACAATGCCCAGCGCAAGCGAGTGGACTTTGCGGGCAAAGAAGCCGATGAGCACGCCAGCGATGAGGCCTTTAATCATTGATCCTAAAACAATGCCAACGATTCCAGCGCGCACCGCCGGAGTGAACCAAGCCGTAAGGCCGTCCAGAATGCCTAAGACGCCGCCCAGCACCAGACCCAGCACAATCTTGTTGCTCATGTTTGCTCACTCCCTTAAGACGAAGATGCCTCTACTGACGTATTACCCGGTTTTGAACGAACCTTTAAATCATTCTTTGTTAAATCAGTGCCGCGAAAAAAGAATAAATAAGAGGCGCATGAAGAGATATGCCAGGACCAGCACCACTGCGACCCGATTGCGACTCACCAGACGAACGGTGCGCTCGAAAATATTTTCGCGATAGGCGCTGACCGTCATGCCGTCAAGATATCTGCCTACGTCGGCGGCCAGCTCCTGCACGGACGCATAGCGCGCGGACATTTCAGCGGACATGGCTTTGGCGCAAATCGCGCGCAATGGACGCGAATACGCTTCACTCTGCCGCGAGCCGGGCGGTTCCTGCAATAAGTATTGCAGGATTGAGCCGAGGGCAAAAACGTCTGTCCGCTGGTCGATCAGATTCACGTCGCCGCGCTCTTGTTCCGGCGCCATATACCCGGGCGTACCGAGAATGGTGCCGTGCGCGGTGGCATTTTCAGGGGCTAAAGCCCCAGATATTAAGGGGCCTTGGACGGCACGAGTAAACTCGTGCCCTGACACTTGTTTCGCTGGCGAGGACAATTTGGCAGTGTCCACAACGTTACGTGGATCCTGCTTCGCCAGCGAGGGCTCTTCGATAGCGTCCATGTCGTGCCCTTCTTGTTTCGCCTCCGGGGACTCCTCGATAGCGCCTAAGACGTGCCCTTCTTGTTGCGCCAGCGCCGACTCTCCGATAGTGTCCATGATTTGGCCTGGAACTTGACCCGTCGCCGACGACTCGCCGGTTCCAGCCATGACCTTGGCCAGTCCCCAGTCCATGATCAGAACTTCACCGAAAGAACCGACCATGACGTTGGCAGGCTTGAGGTCACGATGGATGATGCCACGCGAATGAGCAAAGGCCAGAGGCTCAGCGATGCGCTGGAACAGACGCAGCCTTTCTCGCAAAGGCAGTTTGAGCGCGTAACGGTCGAGCGTCTTGCCTTCTACAAGTTTCATGCAGTAAAAGGTGCGACCGTCTGGCAGCGTGCCGGCATCATGCACGGGAACAATGCCGGGATGCTCCAGCCGCGCCAGAACCACGGCTTCCTGCATGAGCCGAGCGGCCAGGTCAGCCGAGCTGTTTTCAGCGGTGAGAATCTTGAGCGCCACGGGACGTTGCAAAATGGAATCCTGCGCCAGCCAGACTGTTCCCATTCCGCCATGCCCAAGAGGCCGAAGCGCGCGATAGCGCGTGCCTGAAAGATCAGGCGTCTGCATCCCGGTTTGCAGTCGGGCAACGACCTGGTCTGGAAGAAACTTCATTTCGGTCCGACTCCCAGCAGCGACTGCGCTTCGCGTTGAAACTCATCGTCACTGCCGGTCATGTCGCGAAGCTGGGCCAGCACGCAGCGGCGGAATTCCCGCCGGGCAAAAGCCAGGTAGTTGGTTACGTCGGTGGCGGCAATGCGGAACTCTTCCCCCAATGCCACGTAAGAGGGTCGAGTATCTTCATCGCCCAGGTCATAGCGTTCGAACACCAAGAACTGCGTGGTCTTCCCTGCTTGCCGGCATTGCGCGCGCAGCCGCTCCACGGCCAAAGCAAACAGAGTCCTCACCCACTCTTTTTCAAAATAATCTTCCGCCGAGCCTGTCTGGGCGGAAGCAGACAGTTCATGCTCGGCTTCTTCAAAGTCCAGTGAGATGTGGATTGCGGCTTCGCCGCGCTTCTGGCGGTGCGCGTCGCGTAGCTGGTTCATGAAGAGGCGATCAATGCATGTGCGAAGAAATGTGCGCAGCTTCCCTTTCGCAGGATCGTACGAGGCCAGAAAGTCTTTCTCCAGCAGGCGGGAGAAAAAATCCTGGGTAAAATCCTCGGCGTCTTCACGCTCCGAGTGCCAGCGCAGCCGCACATACTTATACACAGGACGCCAGTACGAACTGGTGATGGCGTCCATGGCGCGGCTTCGTTCTTCAGGATCGCGGCCCTGAGCCGCCGCCACCACGGAGTGCCGTGTCAGTGGAAATGCGTCGCCTTGTGGATTGGGCGCCAAAGGTACTCTGTATGAGAAGTGCTTGGGCGAGTTTAGTGGCGAAGAGGATGGATGACAAGTGTGTGTGTTTCTCTGAGGCAGGACAATGCAAGAGCAGGTTTCTGGGGAGAACGCCTTGATGCAGCATGGCAAAGGAAACTCTGTCGGGGTCTTTCGACTCGGCGTCACTCCCTTCGGTCGGGCCGCCAGCGCTCAAGATGACAGATTTAATGAGTAATGGTCGAACATGAAAATCGTCGCTATTTTAAAAATAGGTGATCAGACCGTTGCCTAACCGCCGAAGCGTGACCGGCGCTTTCGGCTCCTGTTATCCTTCCGCGCATGAGTCTTTCTGTTTGCATCATCACGCTCAACGAAGAAGCGAACATCGGCCGCACGCTGAAAAGCGTGAAAGAGATTGCCGACGAGATCATTCTTGTCGATTCAGGCAGCACGGACGCAACAGTGAGCCTGGCGCAGTCATTCGGGGCAAAGGTGTTCGTGGAGCCATGGAAAGGGTTTGCGCGGCAGAAGAACTCGTCGCTAGAAAAAGCAACGTGCGATTGGATTCTTTCGCTCGATGCCGACGAAGAAGTCAGCCCGGAACTGGCAGCCAGCATCAAGGCCATGGTGGCCGAGGGCACGGCACAGTTTGCCGGTTACACGATGAACCGCCGCAACCTGTATTTTGGCAAGTGGATCAAGCGGAGCGGTTATTATCCTGACCCAAAGTTGCGGCTGATCCGGCGCGGCGCGGCAACATTTGAACTGCGCGATGTGCATGAAGACATGAAGATGGCAGGCGAACTGGGCCACGTAAAAGGCGACATGATTCATCATGCCTATCCGACGCTGGAAAGTTTTATCGAGCACGCGAATCGGTATTCGTCACTGGGCGCGGACATGGTGGCGCGGGAACGCAAAGTCGGATTCAGCGTGGTGAATATTGTTTTGCGTCCGCTGGTGCGGTTCATCTGGGCATATTTTTTTCGCGGCGGCTTTCTGGACGGCCGCGAAGGCCTGCTCGTCCTGATGAATCACGCTGCTTATGTGAGCTGGAAGTATGCGAAGGCGTGGGAGAAGTCGAGGAAGATTGGGTAAATGAGTAATTTGGTAATTGGGTAATTGAAAATCAAAATCTCACCACGGAGGCACGAAGACGCGGAGAAAACTCGGGCAATTGAGAAATTGTATCGACTAGAAGGATGCCGCGTTCTTCTACCTCATCGTGGACTTCTGCTGGTTAGTAGGAGGCTTGCTAATGATTGACGAAACGAATCGGAGGCAACTATCAATGCGGAAGTCTTTCGCGCGGTCTGATTCCAATTTGAGAACGATAGTTCTCGGCCTGATGCTCATAGCGGTTGCGGTGAGCGGCCTGGCCTTGGTCCGGCAGAGTCCGGAGACAAAGCCCGCCCAGGCGCAAGAGGCAAAAGCAAAGCCAGGAGCGGCCGAGATGAAGCGGGTGGGTTTCTATGTTGGTAATTGGACTTACACTGAGACCTACCCCGAGTCAGCCATGGCGCCTCAGGGTGCAACCAACACCGGCGTATACACCAGCAAATTGGGGCCGGGCGGCAACTCCCTGTTGAACACTTTCCATTCGAAAGGACCAGCCGGTGATTTTGAAGGCATGCTGGTGATGACCTGGGACCTGGCGGAGCAGAAATACAAGATGTATGTCTTTGGCGATGGGTTCCCGGGAGCGATCGTTGAGACCGGCGGGTTCGAAGAGGACAAGCTGGTATTTCGCGGAGAGTTTCCCGGCCGGGCGTCTATCAAGTTGCGTAACACGACATGGCTGGAAGCGTCAGGGAAATTGATCAGCGAACAATATGTCAGCAGCAATGGTGCACCGGAAAAACTGCTGGTGAAAGTGGAAGCAAGCAGACAGTAGGTGATTAAAAGCCAAAAACCCACCACGGAGGCACGCGGAGACACGGAGAAAAACCGGGGCTAGCGGCGCCCATGCGGGATCCGAAACGACTAGCTTAGATTGCGTTTGCCATGGATCACGCTTGCGATGACGACTTCTTCTGTTTCGACCTTATAAATGATGCGATAGCTGTACGCGAGCAGCTCTCTGAGAGATTGATCTTGAAATTCTGGAACTTCACGGCCTGACTGCGGAAAGCGAGCGAGCTGACGGGTCAGCTTTACTATTTTCTTCACAACAACCTTTGCGTACGCGGGAGAATCGGAGGAGATGTAAGCGGCGATGGATTCCACATCTGCAAGAGCGCGTGCGGACCAGACTATTCGGTTAGCCATTTGCTCAGGCGTGATTCAGCGTCTTCCTGGGAGATCGCGCCATTCTTGCGCGCATCATCCAATCCGCTTCTCACCTTCTCCAGCACGTAAAGGTGGTACTGGATGTCCTCGATCGAGCAGTTGTCCGGAAGCTTTTCCAGCAATGATCGGGCTTCCTGTTTGGCTGTCATGCCCCTAACATACCACTGTCCGCGGGGAATCGTCTCACAGGACGCAAAGAATGAGGCGCACACTGGTGGGAATCAGCGAGTTTTACCCATGTACTTCAGTACATCTTGAAAGCAAATAAAAAGTGAAGTAGCATGGGCAGACCTGCTCGATGTGGCGAGCTTTATATAAGCATTTGGCAAACATCCATTTGGAAAGAACGTGGTTATCTGGTGATCCGGTGATCGCCGTGATCTGGTGATCAGCAAAGCAAGTCTGGTGATTGACGTGGATGGCTCTAAGCCCTTTTAGAATCCTAAATTGAAATTTGCGGGTTAACCGGCGATCTGGGATGCCTTTGGGATGAAGGCAGTTAAGTCTTTTGGAATCCTAATTGAGGGATACCGGGGTAGGGCGGTGAGAACTGCGGTAAACCGCCCGGTTGAAACGTCAAGATTTGGGATACCTCTGGGATGGACTGCATTAAGTGCTTTGGAATGCTAGTTGGAGTATACCGGGGTGGGGCGTACAGATCGGTGATCCTGGTGATCGGGAACCATCTGGGATAGGAGAGCGCATCGATCAGACTACGACCGGTCGCCAGGCGTTGATGATCATCCGGCAGTGGCCTTTCCGGTCAATGACTTAGCACTCATGTAACTGTCGTTCCTGGGCTGGCTGGCCTATGCTTGAGGACATGCGGCAAAGACTTCTGTATCCAGGCATGTTGTTGGCGGCGGCAATGGCAATTTCCGGCGTGAAACTGGCGGCCCAGGACTCATTGGGCGACGTTGCGCGGAGGATTCGTGCGGCAAAGGGCGAAGACTCACCCTCTGCCGCAGACAAGACTTCGGCGGGCAGTACGGAGGCAGCGCCGCGAACGTTGCCGACCACGGCTGATTTAAATGCCATCGCCAC
>DASXIL010000603.1:0-1972 GCA_036497985.1 Candidatus Angelobacter sp.
GCGATTCTGCGGCTCGCGCACCAGCGCGGTATCTATGTCATTGCCGACGAGTGCTATGTCTACCTGAATTTCACGCCGCGCCGCTTCTCTGCCGGTTCCGTTACCGACGTGAAGCAGCACCTGGTAATTGTCGGGTCGCTTTCCAAGACATACGCCATGACCGGATGGCGCCTGGGATATGCAATGGCTCCCGCGCCGATCATCAACGCCATGACCAAGCTGCAAAGCCAGAGCACTTCAAGCACAGCCCATATGGTCCAAATGGCCGGCTTGGCTGCAGTAACCGGCCCGCAGGATTGCGTGGAGAAAATGAAGAAAGATTACGTCCAGCTGCGCGATCTCACGCTGGGCCATCTCAGCCTGATTCCGGGTGTGACCTGCGTAAAGCCGGAGGGCGCGTTTTATGTCTATCCGAATGTCTCGGCCTATTTTGGCAAGTCAGGGATTAATTCAGGCGCTGATGTAGCCAAGCGGCTGCTCCATGAGGCCCATGTTGTTACCGTTCCGGGCGAGGCCTTTGGCACCCGCGAGCATATTCGCCTGTCATACGCGACTTCCCCCACGGAGATTGAGCGTGGCATGGAGCGCATGCAGGAGTGGTTCGGGAAGCTCTAAGATTTTCCTGTAATCCGCAAAACTTCAATCGCACCGATGAGTTGCGGGACTGGAAAAAAGCGGTTAAATGCCTCAAAGTCCTAAGCTGCTGCTGGACAACATATTGCCATGTTTTCGAGTCTAAAGTTCTCTAGGTCCCTGGACAGCACGGCCACAAATATCGCATGCCCGATCTTTACCCGTTACTTCTGCAACCGGAGTTTCACGAGCGCGTCTGGGGTACACGCGACCTTAAACCGTTTTATTCCCATGAAGTTACGAACGGTCCGATCGGCGAGGCATGGCTTACGGGCGACAAGTGTACGGTAGCCAACGGTCCACTTGCAGGCCGGGCTCTAGCCGACTTGGCAACAGAATTCGGCAAACGCTTTTTGGGCGATGCAGCTGGGGACGCCACCCGATTTCCGCTCCTGATCAAATTTCTCTTTCCCACGGAAAAGCTTTCCGTGCAGGTGCATCCTGACGATGATGGCGCCGCTAAAATAGGCCAGCCCTGCGGCAAGACAGAATGCTGGTACGTACTGCGCGCCGAGCCAGGTGCACAAATCGGCCTGGGATTGAAGCCCGGAACCAGCAAAGCCGAGGTGGAAACTGCGATCCGCGAAAAGCGCATGGAGCATCTGCTGAACTGGATTGACGTTCATGAAGGCGACATGATTTATGTGGATGCAGGTACGGTCCATGCCATTGGCGGGGGCGCGGTCATCGTGGAAACACAGCAAAATTCTGACACCACCTACCGGCTCTATGATTATGGTCGATCGCGTGAACTGCATATTAAAGACGGCTTACGCGTAACCAAGGAACAGACGCATGCCGGCAAGGTTATTGCAGGAGAGAGACAGATGGAGCAGGGCAAAGAGCAGACTAATCTCATCACATCGCCATGCTTCATCGTTGACCATTTCAGGATGAAGCGACCATGGGAGTTTCGACGGCCTCGGCACGCCAAAAGCAGTGTATGGTGCCTGGTCGCTACCAGAGGATGCGGCGTGATCGAGAGTGAGGGCGCGGCCCAAGTAACTTTTACCAGCGGGGAAACAGTGGTGATCCCAGCTGCGGTGAAAAAGTTTTTGCTGAAACCGCAGTGGGAACTGGAATTTCTTTGCGCGTCGCTTCCGGTAGAAAAAGTTGAACAACCGGCGACTGTATTATTAGAAAAGAGTTTCTCAACGCTTCAGCGCTGAGCGAGCTAGCTAATTTTTGCGGCAGGTTGAAAACGTCGGGCTTCTGCCCTGTGGGTGCTTGTGAGCAAACAGCCATTTTATCCAGTGATTCTCGCCGGCGGCAGTGGCACGCGCTTCTGGCCGAGAAGCCGTCGCAAACAGGCCAAGCAGGTGCTTGCGCTGGACGGCAA
>DASXIL010000604.1:0-3046 GCA_036497985.1 Candidatus Angelobacter sp.
ATGACGGGCTGGCCGTCGATAGCAAGCTGCGCACCACGTTGAGCACGCTCCAGCCCAGCGGCGTGATCTTGTTCGCGCGCAACATTGAAGAGCCCAAACAGACATGGCGTTTGCTGCGCGACTCGCAAGCCACCACGCCTGTACCGATGTTTCTTTGTGTCGATCTGGAAGGCGGCACCGTTGATCGGCTCAAAAAAGTAATTGCGCCTGCGCCCTCCGTAGAGCAGGTATTTGCCACCGGCAATCGCAAGCTTTTCCGTATGCACGGAAAAATACTGGGCCTGGAAGCGCGGGCGCTTGGGTTCAACACGGACTTCGCACCGGTCTTCGACCTTGGTTTTGAGGCTTCACGCTCGGTGTTGACCAGCCGCACGGCGTCGGCCGATCCCAAAGAGACGATTGTCTACGCGCGCGCGTTTTTGCGCGGGTTGAAAGACTCTAAAGTCCTGAGCTGTGGCAAGCACTTCCCTGGCCTGGGTGAAGGCAATCTGGATAGCCACCATGAAATGCCGGTGGTACAGAAGAGTTGGAAAGCCATGTGGGCAGAAGACCTGCTGCCTTATCGCGAATTGCGTTCGCAGATTCCTTTCGTGATGGTAGCCCACGCTTCTTATCCTGAAGTAACGAATAACAAGGTGCCTGCATCGCTTTCCAAGAAGTGGATGCAGGATGTGTTGCGTAAAAAGATTGGCTACAAAGGGCTGATCATCTCTGACGATCTGGAAATGGGCGGCGTACTCTCCACCGGCGAAATCGAAGACGTGGCCGTGGAAACTCTCCGCGCAGGCGCGGACATGTTTCTGGTTTGCCATAACCAGGAGTTGGTGTGGCGCGGCTTTGAGGCCGTATTGCGCACCGCCGAACGCGATCGCAAATTTGCCGAGCATGTGGCGCAGGCGGCCCAGTGGGTCCTGGCATATAAGAAACGCTGCCGTGAGCTGCGCGGCTTTCCCGCCGAACCTAAAGACAAAGTGGTGAACAAGCTAAAGAAGATCGTAACGGACTTCACGCGCATTGTTGGCGGTGAAGTAATTGACGATCGGCTGCACACCGCGCGGGAGATCAACGTTTGATTGTCGCCGGAGTCATGAGCGGGACATCCGCCGACGGTGTTGATGTGGCCATCGTGAGCATTCAGGGCCGCGGATCTTATCTCAGCTTCAATCTGCTGCTGCATGACCATTCGGAATATCCCCAGCCAATCCGCAAGGCCGTTCTTGCGGCGATGAACGCCGGCCAGATCAGCGTAGCGGAACTCTCACGGCTGAATTTTCGGCTGGGCGAGTTCTATGCTGAAGCCGTAAGCAAAGCACAAAAGAAATCGGGGCAGGCCACTCTTGACCTTGTGGGATGCCACGGCCAGACTATCTACCATCAAGGCACAGCCGTTCCTTACCTGGAAAAAAATATTGCATGCACATGGCAGACCGGTGAAGGCTCTGTGATCGCGGCCAGGCTTGGAGTGCCGGTGGTATCGGACTTTCGACCGGCGGACATGGCCGTCGGAGGCAAAGGCGCGCCGCTGGTTCCGTTACTCGACTATGCGATCTTTCGTTCTGCCCACAAAGGACGAATCGTGCAGAACATTGGCGGGATTGCCAATCTCACTGCTATCCCCGCCGGAGGCGCACCGGATGACCTTGTGGCTTTTGATACAGGGCCGGGAAACATGGTGATTGACCGGCTCATGCAAATGCTGTTCAAAAAAGATTATGACCGCGGCGGAGCAGTTGCACGCAAAGGATCGGTGCTTCAGCCGGTGCTTGAGCAATCTCTGAACGCGGCTTACTTCACGCAGAAGCCGCCGAAGACAGCAGGCCGCGAAGAATTTGGCAGTGAATACGCTCAGGCCTTTCTCCGCCGCTGCGGCCGCGCCGCCAAGGCAGACGTGATCGCCACGGCAACGGCGTTGACTGTGGCGTCTATGGCGCAGGCGCTGAAGAGCTTCATTCTAAAAAAAGGCAGTTATCGCGACTGGGTGGTTTCCGGCGGCGGCACAAAAAATGCCACGCTGATGGACATGCTCAAGAAAGAAGCCGAGAGCCTGGGACTGTGGGTCAGGCATTCCGACGATTTTGGCATTCCCAGCCAAGCCAAGGAAGCCGTGGCTTTTGCGCTGCTGGCATACCAGACGTTTAACGGCTTGCCGGGCAATGTGCCCTCAGCCACGGGAGCCAAGCGACCCGCAGTGCTGGGAAAAATTTCATATGTTTAACCACAGAGGACACAGAGGAGCACAGAGATCGTGCTCTTACACAAGCAAAATCCTCCGTGTTCCTCTGTGTTCTCTGTGGTGGAATCTTGTTTTAGTTTTGTTATGTGTGAGCATGCTCTCCTGCTCTAAGCGTCCTGACGCGAACACGGTGGTGATGATCATAGAGAGCAGTCCCACAAACCTTGATCCCCGCGTAGGCACTGATGCATATTCAGAGCGAAGCGATGAGCTGATCTTCGATCCTCTTGTCCATCGCGACGAGCACTTTAACATGGTGCCTTGGGTGGCGGAAAAGTGGGAAATCCCTGATCCGAAAACTTATATTTTTCACTTGCGCCAGGGTATCCACTTTCACGACGGCCGGCCGCTCACCGCGCGAGACGTAAAGTGGACGCTGGACAGCATTCGCGATGGCTCGCTGACAACGCTGAAGACGACAACCTACAAGCTGGTGGAACGCGTTGACGCGCCGGACGACGGCACCGTTATCATCCATCTTTCTGAGCCTGACGGTACGCTGCTTTACAACGTTTCTGAAGGCGCTTTCGGCATTGTCCCTTACGGCAGCGGCAAGCCATTTAACCGCCATCCCATTGGCTCAGGACCATTCACTTTTGTTTCCCAGGATCCTGACACCGAGGTCGTTCTGCAACGGAATGACAATTACTGGGGCCAGCATGCCCAGGTTGAACGTGTCCGCCTGACGATTGTGCCGGACGCCACGACGCGCGCACTGGAGCTGCGCAAGGGCAGCGCTGACATTTCTCCCAGCGGTTCGCTCAGCGCGGACATGATTGGCACGCTTCACCGCTACCACAATCTTGAGATTGA
>DASXIL010000605.1:0-5448 GCA_036497985.1 Candidatus Angelobacter sp.
GCTTCAATGCCGCCTTGCGCGTTTTTTCTGAGACACTGCCTTTCTTCGGCGGAGCCAGATCGACTCCCGCGCGGCGCGCCTTGGAAAGTCCTATCGCCACGGCCTGCTTGGCCGATGCGGCCCCATGTTTGCCTTCACGAATGTGGTGGATTTCCTCGCGCACAAACTCGCCGGCCTGTGTGCTGGGTGATTTACCTTCGCGCTTGTCCTGCTCTGCGCGTTCCAGAGTCTCTTTCTCGGGCATCACTTCCTCCTTTGTGAGTGTGATGCAGGAGCGCAATTCGGAGGATTGCCATTACCTGTGGACCGCAGCCGCCCCCGGCTGCACTGCAGAATTTGAATAACGCAGGCGAGCGGCGCCTTGCGTTCCACCTTATTTCACTTCCGCAGTCGAGCCCGGAACTTTTTGCCACGGCTCAAATCTTCCACCCAGGCAGCCGTGCAGGAATTCTTCTGTTCGGCCATCAAAGTCAAGATTGTTTTCCGGCCGCGCAAAGCCATGCCCTTCATCCGAGTAAACGACAAACGTGACCTTGCCGCCATTTTTGCGGATGGTTTCCGCGATTTTTTCCGACTGCGACAGCTTGACCCTGGGATCAAACTGGCCGTGGCCGATCAGCAGCGGCACGTGAATATCGGCAGCGTGGTAAAGCGGTGAGAGCTTTTCATTCAGCGCCTGGTCGGCCGTCACATCCCCAATGCGGCGGAGCCAGCGTTTCTTGACCGGCTTCCAGTAATCCGGAATGGAATTCATCAGGGTAGCCAGATCTGCCGGACCAACAACATCGACGCCGCAGGCATAAAGATCTGGATGCAGCGTTAGTCCTCGCAAAACAGAGTAGCCGCCAAATGAGCCGCCCATCACGGCAATCCGCTTGGGATCGGCAATGCCTTCCTTGATCGCCCACTTCACTGCATCGGTAAGATCGTCATCCGTAAGCGTGCCGATCTTTTCATTGGCAGCATTCATATACGGAACATTAATAATCGATGCACGATAGTTCACCTGCAGCACGGCATAGCCGCGATTCGCCAACATCTGTTCCAGCGGCTCAAACCCCCATTCGTCGCGCGCCCACGGCCCGCCATGGACTGAGAGAATGAGCGGCAGTCCCTTCGCTGGATTTCCCGGAGGCAACGTGAGATAGCTCACGAGCTTGAATCCGTCTCGTGCAGGAATTGTCATGGGACGCATTTCAGCCAGCTTGTATTGCGCCAATTGTGGCCGGTCTTGAAAGAGAAGCTGGGCCTTACGGGCAGCGCGGTCATACAAATAAAAGGAAGTCGGCCCATTGTCCGTCAAGTACCAGACGGCCCACTTGCTTCCGCTGATGTCCTGGCTGGAAACCAGGAAGACGCCGGGCTGCAGCGCCGCCAGATATTTCAGGTCGGCTGTAACCGCAGGGTCAACCGCGCGCCACTCGGGTTTCATGTAGTCAAAGGCTGCCGCTTGCACGTGGTTATCGCGTGGATCAAGCAGCAGAACAAAGCTGGTGGCAAAATTCTGCCAAAGGTCCGCCTGCGGATCGCTGGCCAGAACGCGCAGCTCTTTGCCTGTAGCTGCGTCAAGTTCAACAAGGCGGTTCGTGGGCGACCCTTTGCTGGAACCGACGACCAGCTTCTTTCCGTCCTGTGAAAAGCCGACAATGATATTTCCCCCGTTCACTTGTCCCAGAAAAGGCGCTTGCTCAAATGGAATTTTCAATAGATCGCGCCATGGAGCTTTGCCGCTGTCGCGAACTCGGACCACGGTCTCAAGATTGTCATTGAAGGCAGTTGCCGCGCGGATTACCAGATTCTGGTCGGCGGTCCATCCGATTATGTCTCCTGGATTCTGTGCGTCAATCACCGTTGCGCCCGTCTGCAGATTCACCCGGTAAACGTCAAACACCTTCGAATTGCGCAGATTCATGGTGACCAGCACTTCGTCAGGCCGTGCGGGCGCGAGCAGGATCTGTTCTGAGCGGATACCAAGAAATGGCGTCAGGTCGCGAATGGCGCTGCTCTTCAGATCGACTGAATACAGGTGATAGTCTTCATTGCCGTTTTCGTCGGACTGATACAACAGGTGCTCATTATCGTATGCCCATTGATACCCGCCGATTCCGCGCTGCGTGGCCCTGGTGACCATCCGCTTTTGGTGCGTGGCCAAATCTTCCACCCAGACGTTGTTTACGCCTTTGTCGGAAGGAGCTGTATAGGCAATCATTTTTCCGTCAGGCGAAACAGTCAGCAAATCGTGCTCGGCGGGAGCGTCGAACACCTTGCGTGGAATCAGCTGCGGGTCCTGGGCAAAGCTCCTTGCCGAAAAAACCAACATCAGGGCGATCGCCAGAGTACGAAGGCAGGGGGCGGCGGAAATGGAGCTCGTTAACTTTAGATTCATAGCGCTTCCTTCCCGAGAAGTATAAACACTCAGCAGTTAGACAGTTGAGGGGCCTGGTCGTTATCCTCTCGTCATGTCTTTCGAATCCATCCGACTGATCACGTTTGATTGTTATGGCACTTTGATTGATTGGGAAAGCGGGATGCTATCAACGTTGCGTCCACTTCTCTCCCGCGATGGCCACAACGTTTCCGACTTGAAGATACTCGAGCTTTACGGCGAGATTGAAGCTGAACTCGAATCCGGTCCATACCTGCTTTACCGGCAGGTACTGGCGCGGACCGCGCAGGAAATGGGCCGCCGTTTGGGCATAGAAGTATCAGCCGAAGATGGCAGCGCGTTTGCCGAATCGCTTACCAGATGGAAGCCCTTTAGCGATACCGTACCCGCCTTGCAGTCTTTAGCCAAGCGGTTTCGGCTGGGAATTATCTCCAACGTCGATGATGATCTTTTTGCCGAAACCCGCAAGAAACTGGCGATGGTGGAATTTGATTTTGTCATTACGGCACAGCAGATGCAGAGCTACAAGCCCGCACATAGGAATTTTGAGGAAGCTATACGGCGGAGCGGCTTGAACAAGGACCAGATTCTTCATGCCGGCCAGAGCCTTTATCATGACATTGTTCCAGCCAGTGCACTCGGTATTCGCAACGTCTGGGTCAACCGGCCATCCATCAGGCCCGGTTCAGGAGCAGCCAAACCGGGAACAGCAAAGCCAGATTACGAAGTCCACACGCTGGCGGAACTTTCTGCGCTATTAGGGAGAGCCGGCGCGTAGAGCTATGCAGCCGGTTGTTTCGGAAACAGCAGCGGTTCCAGTAGTACCTGGCGGGTTTCTTCTGAGGTAAGGCGCTCGTCGGCGGAATAAAACTCCACATCGCCCCGCCGCGATTGCCTCATGGAAAGCATACCGCCTTCAGGGACGCCGGCGCTGCGTTGGTTCATGGCCGTATAGTCGTAGCTCGCCGAGTGATTATTGAAGTCCGCCTTTAGCACCAGCTCCAGCCCTGAATCGGAGTTGCGGACGCGATACGAATCTTCGCCCTCCACTGCCAAGTCAGCTCCCGTGCCTTGTTTGTTGAACTCTGCTACGTCGGCGCGCAGTTCGTCGCCCAACTCCTGCCAGCGTGAACGTGCCGCAGCGGCAAACTGGCTTTCCGCATCCTGGTGATCGTGAGAATCTTGTGAGCTTTGGCGACGATAATCCTGTATCCAGCCCATGTTTATGGGATGGCGCATTCCGCCGGGCGGATGGCCGGCCCTTTCATCCAGCATAAGAAAACTCTTGATATATCGTATTACGATCTGTTAATCTTTTCCCGCGAATTGAAGACCACTCTGGCTTTCGCTGTTGTTGGATGCCAGACCCCCCTTCCGGGAAACTCACAGCCGGTTCTACCGTACGCCGCCCGGCTTGCTGCATTCGTAAAGCAAGGCCATTTCACGAGTGAGGTGTCACCATGGGTGCACTATCTTTTCTGGATCGCAGTCACTCCATCGCAAAACCGGGATTCAGCCGCTGGCTGGTGCCTCCGGCTGCGCTTGCCATTCACCTTTGCATTGGACAGGTTTATGCCTTCAGCGTATTCAAAAAGCCTTTGAATTACCTGATCCAGGTTGCCACGGTGGGAGGCGGCCTTAAGGCGCTCCCTGGGGTGGATAGCCCGAACGCCGCGGATTGGAAATTTACCGATCTGGGCTGGATCTTTAGCTTGGCCATTGTTTTCCTGGGTTTGTCTGCGGCTGTGTTTGGCAAATGGCTGGAACGGGCGGGGCCGCGCAAGGCGATGTTCGCATCTGCCGTTTGCTTCTGCAGCGGGTTTTTTATCTCCGCGATTGGCGTGCAAGTACATCAGCTCTGGCTCATTTACATTGGCTATGGCGTGATTGGCGGCATCGGGCTTGGCATTGGCTATATCTCGCCTGTTTCCACGCTGATTAAGTGGTTTCCTGATCGCCCGGGCATGGCGACAGGAATGGCCATTATGGGTTTTGGTGGAGGCGCACTCATAGGCTCTCCGTTGGCCAGAAACCTCATGGACTCATTCCGCACCGAGCATGACCTTGGAGTCGAGAAAACCTTTCTGGTGATGGGCGCTATCTACTTCGTCGCCATGATGTTCGGCGTCTTCACGGTTCGAGTGCCGCAAGTGGGATGGAAGCCTGAAGGATGGGTGGCTCCGGCCAGACCTAAAGTGCTGGTCACCGCCCATAGCGTTGAAGTCAATGCGGCATTCGGCACACTTCAATTCTGGCTGCTCTGGATTGTATTGTGCATGAATGTAACGGCCGGAATCGGGATTCTGGAACAGGCATCACCCATGATCCAGGAGCTGTTCCGGGGGAGAATTACCGCCGGAGCAGCGGCCGGCTTTGTTGCCTTGCTGAGTCTGTTCAATATGGGCGGACGCTTCATCTGGTCCAGCGTTTCTGACTATATCGGACGCAAGAACACCTACTATGTGTTCTTTGTTCTGGGCGCAGTCCTTTACTATCTGGCTCCGCGCACCGGCGTGAGCGGTCTGAACAGCGTTCCTCTCTTCGTGATCATCTCCGCAGTGATTGTCAGCATGTATGGCGGCGGATTTGCCACAGTGCCGGCGTACCTGCGTGATCTGTTTGGGACCATGGAAGTCGGAGCCATTCATGGGCGCTTACTCACCGCCTGGTCTGCCGCCGGAATCTTTGGTCCGGTACTGGTGAATTACATACGTGAATATGAAAAAAACCGCGGTGTTCCGCTTGCCGATTCTTACTCTACGGTTCTCTATGTCATGGTGGGACTGCTCATCGTTGGGCTGTTGGCCAATGCGGCAGTGCGGCCGGTGGATTCCAGGTATTGGTACAAGGCAGAAAATACTGACAACAACGTAGCTGTGCCGAGTCCGGCAGCAGTGCGTGGCTAAGGCAGAAGGAGCACAAAGATGGATCAAGTCAAAAAAACACCTGTAGCGCTCGTTGCATTGGCATGGCTGCTTGTCGGAATTCCGTGGGGATGGGGAGTCACCCAGCTCTGGAAAAACGCACAGAAACTTTTTCAGTCTCCGCCGGCAGCAACCGCG
>DASXIL010000606.1:0-2753 GCA_036497985.1 Candidatus Angelobacter sp.
AGCTGATTCGAGTGCTACTGCACAAATAAGCTGCACCCGCGCTTTTTACCCACGGACTTCTAACCCGCAAAAAAAAGCCCGGAGCCATTCAACGCTCCAGGCTGCGCAAATAAAATTTTCGCTACTTCAGGCTGCGGATATATTTGATCAGGTCTTTGATTTGATCATCGGTAAGTTTGCCTTCATACTTCGGCATCTTGCCTTTGCCTTCCTTGGTGACCTTTACCAAATCGGCATCAGACTGCTTCGCCACTTCGGGCGAATGAAAGTCCTTAGCGCCCATCTTTTGTCCGGCGGCGGTTCCCTTACCGTCAGCGCCATGGCAAACCTGGCACTTTGATTTGTAGAGCGCAGCGGCATCATCGGCGGCAGCTGGAATGGCCGCTGCAAGCAGCATGCCCAGCGCCATTGTGCAGATTATTGCTTTCATACTTCCCTCCATATTGAATATGTCACTAGTACTAACCCCGGATTGCTAAAGCAGTCGCACTGAACTTTACCAGAATATTCGAGTCGCAAATACAAGTCATGTGGTCTGCGAATTCTGGCCGCTCTCAATTTGCTTCAGATACATCTTGAGCCCGGTGATCACAAGGGCAATGGCAATCAAAGAAAGTCCCAGCCCGTAGCGGCGATAATTGCGTTCCTTGAGTGCCTCTTTGCCGGCTTCATAATTCTTGTCCGCTGCCACCAGCCCGGGTTGAATATCCTGCTGCACGCGCGCGACGTTGGCACTGTGAATCGTAACCCGCGCCTTAGTAAGCGTGTCCCGGGTTTGTACAAGATCGAGTCTGGCCTGGCTGACCTCCATGCCGGACCGTTCCGCCTTGCTCAGGATCTGGTCGGACCTGTCGATGGCTGCCGCAAGTTGGGCCAGATGGTCCCTGATGCTGTTCGCGGCAACAAAGCCGGGATCGCCTTCAGTATGGCACTGTCCGCAGACAGACTTGTCATCGGTGCCGATCAGCGCATCCGTGGGATGCTGAATGCCGTGATTGCTATGGCAGGTGACGCAGCCGGGCAATCCGGCAGATGCGAAAGCCGCCTTGTGCGGGCTGGAGTCGAACAGTTGCGCCTGAAACACATGGCACGTGGAGCAAACGGCCGCCACCGACGAAGCGCCCGGCGGCGTGGCTCCATGATTTCCGTGGCACGTGACGCAAGTTGGAGCACTCAGGTCTCCGCGCACCGTCAACGCTTCATGGTGCACGCTCTTTTTGTATTCCGCGAACTGATTGGTCGGGATTTTGTATTCCTTCATGCGCTCCGCGTCAGAGTGGCAACGAGAGCATGTAGCTGGAACGTTCACCGGATTCACCGTGGAGCGCGGGTCGCTTGGCGGCCGGATATCGTGCACGGAATGGCAATCCACGCAGACCGCAACTTTTGTATCGCCGGTGGCCAGCCGTTTGCCGTGAATGCTGGTGTGATACTGGCTGAGTTGGTCAGTGCGCAGGCTTGGGTTGTACTTGCGCATGACTGCAGGATCGGAATGGCAGCTTCCGCATAATTGCGGAATTTGGGCCCGGGTGATCTTGCCTTTGAAGCCGGCCTTCTTGCCCATGGCAACTTCAGGATCGTCATTGTTGGCGTCGCCGCCGTGGCAACTGGCGCAGGTGAGTCCTTTTTGCGCGTGAATATCCTGACTGAATTTTTCTTCGGTCACGCCCAGGTTGTCCGTCAAGACTGAGTGGCAGTCCAGACATGAGTTTTTTGTCTGGCCGTGCGCGGCGCCAGCCAAGAGCAGGCCCGCAGCGATAGCCAGAAGCCATCGAGTGGCGATTAACGCCGGCGAGTTACTTTGCAAAGTGGCCATAAATGGTCATTCCTACGATGTACGTGAGAGCTGCCACTGCCAGAGCATTGACCCATCTCCTGGCGCGGCCGCTGTCAATAAAAGGCAGCAGCAGCCAAACTGCTCCCGCCGCTCCGAAAGCCAGCACGCCCAGGACTTCGCCATCCATGAAAAATACTTTTGAGGGAATCACTTTGAGCGTCTGGAACATGAACAGGAAATACCACTCCGGTTTGATTCCCGCAGGAGCGGAAACAAACGGGTCCGCCTTTACGCCCAGGTCCCAGGGAAAGATTGCCGCCAACGCCCCGAGCACGCCAAGAGCAACATACCAGGCCATCAATTCGCGGAGGGCGAAGTTGGGAAAGAACTTCATCTCACGCAATGCCGGTGGCTTGGCCAGCCATTCCGCTTCAAGCTTGGGAGGTACGCTGATGCCGAATCTCTGCACCAGAAGAATGTGCAGGCCAATCAACATCGTCGCTAATCCCGGCAGCACGGCGACGTGAAATCCAAAGAAACGCGTGAGCGTGGCCCCGGTTACTTCTTCTCCGCCGCGAAGAAAGATCATGAGCGGTCGTCCGATAATCGGCACCTGCCCGGTGATTTCCGTTCCCACTTTGGTGGCAAAGAATGCCAGCGTGTTCCATGGCAGCAGGTAACCGCTGAAACCGAATCCCAACACCAGAAACAGCAGGATCATTCCGCTGATCCATGTAAGCTCACGCGGCTTGCGATAAGACTTGAGAAACGCCACGCTGAACATGTGAGCAAATGCGGTAAAGACCATCAGGTTGGCAGACCATGAATGGATGGAACGGATCAGCCATCCGAACTTTACCCGCGTCATGATGTGCTGAACGCTCTCAAAGGCCTCATTGGCTCCGGGCCGGTAATAGAGCAGCAGCAGTATTCCCGTAAGCACCTGGATGACAAACAGGAACAGGGTGATGCCGCC